>NZ_JAAGMH010000147.1:0-90410 GCF_010548505.1 Streptomyces sp. SID14515
GGCGACGAGCGGCCGGTGAGCCCGTTCGTCCTGCGGCTGCGGCGCAGCGACCGGCTGCGCGTCAGCGACGAGGAGGGCGGTGACACGGCGGCCGGTTCCGAGACGGAGCGGCTGCGTCCGCTGGTCCTGGACCCGCAAGCCGACCTGATGCCCGCCGCCGAGCTGTGCGAGGTGCGGGCGGGCGGCGCGCTGGCCGAGGTGCTGCGCGGGGTGCGGCCGGTGTTCGGCGACTCCGCGGCGGCGCGGGCGGCCCTGCCCGAACTGCTCGGCCCCGGCCGGTCGGTGCCCACCGGGCACCGGGCGATCCTGGCCCCGCTGCGCGGCCGCCGCCGGGTCATCGGCGCGGCGGTCTTCGTACGCGGCACCGAGCGCTCCCCGTTCGAGGCCAGTGACCTGCTGGTCGCGGCGCAGCTGGCGACGCACACCGCGCTCGGCATCGACAAGGCCGTGCTGTACGGGCGCGAGGCCTATATCGCCGACGAGCTGCAGCGCACGATGCTGCCCGACTCGCTGCCCCAGCCCACCGGCGTCCGGCTCGCCTCGCGCTACCTCCCGGCGGCCGAGACGGCCCGGGTCGGCGGCGACTGGTACGACGCGATCCCGCTGCCCGGCAGCCGGGTCGCGCTGGTCGTCGGCGATGTGATGGGCCACTCCATGACCTCGGCGGCGATCATGGGCCAGCTCCGGACGACGGCGCAGACCCTGGCGCAGCTCGACCTGCCGCCGCAGGAGGTGCTGCACCACCTGGACGAGCAGGCGCAGCGGCTGGGCAGCGACCGGATGGCGACCTGCCTGTACGCGGTGTACGACCCGGTCGCGCACCGGATCACCATCGCCAACGCCGGACACCCGCCGCCCGTGCTGCTGCATCTGGGCGGGCGGGCCGAGGTGCTGCGGGTGCCGCCGGGCGCCCCGATCGGGGTGGGCGGCGTCGACTTCGAGGCCGTCGAGCTGGACGCCCCGGCCGGCGCCACGCTGCTCCTCTACACCGACGGTCTGGTGGAGTCGCGGCTGCGGGACGTGTGGACGGGCATCGAGCAGCTGCGGGAGCGGCTCGCGGCGACCGCGCAGCTCACCGGCGACGACCACTCGCCGCCGCTGGAGGCCCTGTGCGACGACGTGCTGGACATGCTCGGCCCGGGTGACCGCGACGACGACATCGCGCTGCTGGCCGCCCGCTTCGACGGGATCGCCCCGAGCGATGTGGCGTACTGGTATCTGGAACCGGAGGACGCGGCCCCGCGCCGGGCCCGCCGACTGGCCCGGCGGGCGCTGAGCCGCTGGGGCCTGGACGATCTGGCCGACGAGGTGGAGCTGCTGGTCAGCGAGGTCGTCACCAACGCCGTGCGCTATGCGGAGCGGCCGGTGACATTGCGGCTGCTGCGGACCGACATCCTGCGCTGCGAGGTCGGCGACGACTCCCCGCAGCTGCCGAGGCAGCGCCGGGCGCGCGAGACGGACGAGGGCGGCCGCGGGCTGTTCCTGGTCAACCGGCTGGCCCGGCGGTGGGGGGCGACGCGCCTCTCGACGGGCAAGGTCGTCTGGTTCGAGATGGCGACCCGGGGGCAGTAGACGGCACCAGCGGAGAGGGGCGGACCCATGTGGGCCCGCCCCTCTTCTTTCATGCGCTCAGGCGCTCAGGCCCTCACTGTGGGGCCTGTTGTCCGTTGCCGCCGGGCCGTTCGCCCGGCTGGCCGTCGCCGTCCCCGGGCAGCGGCGGGAACTCCGGGCTCGTGGGAGGCGGGGTGACGGGCGGGCTGCTGCTGGTGGGCGGGGCCGGCGTGGTCGGGGTCTCGCTGGGCGTCTCGCTCGGCGTCTCGGAGGGCGTGTCCGACGGGGTCGGCTCCTCGGACTCGGTGGGCTCCTCGGAGGGCGTGTCCGACGGGGTCGGCGGGGCGGGCACCTCGCCGCGCTCCACGTCCTCGAGGTCGAACGTCTTGCCGGACCCGCCGCCGAGGGCGCCGAGGGTGTAGTCGGCCCAGATGCGGGCCGGGAAGCCGCCGCCGTTGGCGCGGCCGGAGTTGGCCGTGCCGGTCAGGGAGACCTGCTTGCGGCCGCCGTCGCCCTCGCCGAAGAGGGCGACGACCGTGGTCAGCTCCGGGGTGTAGCCGGCGAACCAGGCCGACTTGTTGTCCTCGGAGGTGCCGGTCTTGCCCGCCGCGTCGTAGGCGGAGGTGTTGGCCGCGCTGCCGGACCCGGCGTCGACGACCCCGGTGAGCGCCTTGGTCACGGTGTCGGCCGAGGCGCGGCTGATGGCCTGCTCGCGCTTGGGCTTCTCGGGGTTCACCGTGCGGTCACGGTGCTCGGCGGACTGGAGGATGTGCGGGGTGACCTTCTGGCCGTGGTTGTCGAGCGTGGCGTACGCGCCCGCCATGTCCCAGGTCGAGGCGTTCATCGTGCCGAGCGAGACGGCGGGGCGCTCGGGGAAGTTCTTGTCCGGTACGCCGAGGGCGAGCGCGGTCTCCTTGGCCTTGGCCGGCGTCACGTCCACGATCATCTGCGCGAACACGGAGTTGACCGAGCTGTTCATGGCCTTCTGGACGGAGATCGGCCCGTAGTCGCGGCCGTCCTCGTTCTGCGGGTTGAACGGGGTGTCGCTGCCGACGACGGGCCGCTTGCTGGTGCCGTCGTAGATGGTGTTGAGCCCGATCAGGCTGCCGTCCTGGGTCTTCGACTCGTTCTCCAGGGCGGAGGCCAGCACCAGCGGCTTGAAGGTGGAGGCGGGCTGGTAGTCCTGGCGGGTGGCGTTGCTGATGTAGTGCTTGACGTAGTCCTCGCCGCCGTACAGCGCGACGACCTTGCCGGTCTTCGGGTCGACGGAGGTGGCGCCGGCCTGGACGGTGGCGTCGACCTTGTTGCCCTCGCGGTCGAGCTTGGACTCCAGCTGGTCGTCCACCGACTTCTCCAGCGCCTTCTGGCGCTTCTTGTCGATGGTGAGCGTGAACGTCCAGCCGCCGGCCTCACGGTCCGCGGCGGAGACGCCCTGTTTCTCCAGCTCCTTGTTGGCCGCCTCGACGAGATAGCCGGTCTGGCCCTCCATGCCCGGGGCCGCCTTGGGCTTGTCCGGGTAGGGGAACTTCTGCTGGGTGCGCTCGGCGTCCGTGAGCCAGCCCATCTCGACCATGTTCCGCAGCGTGTAGGCCCAGCGCTCCTTGACCAGCTTCTTGCCGGTGTCGGTGGCGGTGGACCAGTCGTACTGGCTGGGGGCCTGGAGGAGGGAGGCGAGGTAGGCGCCCTGGGAGACGTTCAGGTCCTCGGCGTCGATGCCGTAGTACGCCTGGGCCGCCGCCTGGATGCCGCTCGCGCCGCGTCCGTAGTAGGCGGTGTTGATGTACCCGGCGAGGATCTCGTCCTTGGACTTCTTCTGGTCGACCTTGAGCGAGATCACCAGTTCCTTGAGCTTGCGGCTCACGGTGGCGTCCTGCGTCAGGTAGTAGTTCTTCACGTACTGCTGGGTGATGGTCGAGCCACCCTGCTTGCCCTTGCCGCTGAGGGTGTTGAGGAGACCGCGGGTGGTGCCCTTGAGGTCGACGCCCTGGTCCTTGTAGAAGGTCTTGTTCTCGGCGGCGACGAAGGCGTGCTGAACGTTCTTCGGCACCTCGGCCAGGTCGACGATCTGGCGGTTGACGCCCTTGCCGGTCCGGGCGAGGACCGTGCCGTCGCTGTACTTGTAGACGTTGCTCTGCCGCTCCGCCATGGAGTTCCCGGCGGCGGGGACGTCGACGTACAGGTAGAGCGCGCCGAACGCGCCCATGCCCAGCAGGACGATCCCGAAGAACGTGCCCAGCAGCTTCTTCCACGTGAAGAGTCTGCGTATGCCGCCGCTCTTCGGGGCCCGGCGCGATTCCCGCGCCTGGGCTCGTCGCGCATCCGCTCGACCCATTGGTGTGTTGCTCCCGCTTCTCTGCTCGACCGGCTCGCTCGGTTTCCTCAGTTCGTTCAGACCTGCCAGCTAACACCGCCGACAGGGACAAAAGACAAGCGATCCGGTCTTTTACGGACGTGACAATCAGCACCCGTTCCCTAGGAACCGACTCCCCAGGGGTGGACAAGGTTGCGAGAATCGATAATGTGTAATCACATTGCTAGCGCGGTGCGATACCGCGCCGAACGGGGGATCCCATGACCGCACAGCACGACGACCACCGCCCGGACACCGCGGCGGCGGACCTCTCCATCGACGCTCCCGACATGCCCGCGCCCCAGGTCAGGGAGGTCGCCGCACACGCGATCCCGGGCGGCGTCGGACTGCTCCTGACGGTGGTCGGGGTGTTCGCGGGGGTCGGCCTCGTCATCGGCGGCGCGGTGCTGAACGGAGGCGGCGCCGGCACCGTGGGCGTCACGCTCCTCATCCTCGGGGTGCTCCTCGCGATCGTCTCCTTCTTCTGCATGAGCGGTGTGAAGATGGTCGCTCCGGGCGAGGCCCGGGTGATCCAGCTCTTCGGCCGGTACGTCGGCACCATCCGCGCCGACGGGCTCCGCTGGATCAACCCGCTGACCTCCAGCCAGAAGATCTCCACCCGCGTCCGCAACCACGAGACCGCCGTCCTCAAGGTCAACGACGCCTACGGCAACCCGATCGAGCTGGCCGCGATCGTCGTGTGGAAGGTCGAGGACACCGCCCAGGCGCTCTTCGAGGTCGACGACTTCCTGGAGTTCGTGGCCACCCAGACCGAGGCGGCCGTACGGCACATCGCGATCGAGTACCCGTACGACGCCCACGAGGAGGACGGCCTCTCGCTGCGCGGCAACGCGGAGGAGATCACCGAGAAGCTGGCCGCCGAGCTGACCGCCCGGGTCCAGGCCGCGGGCGTCCGGATCATCGAGTCGCGCTTCAGCCACCTCGCGTACGCCCCCGAGATCGCCTCCGCCATGCTCCAGCGCCAGCAGGCCGGCGCGGTCGTCGCGGCCCGCCAGCAGATCGTCGAGGGCGCGGTGGGCATGGTCGAGATGGCCCTGCACCGGATCGCCGAGCAGGACATCGTGGAGCTGGACTCCGAGCGGAAGGCGGCCATGGTCAGCAATCTGATGGTGGTGCTGTGCGGTGACCGCAGCGCCCAGCCGGTCCTCAACACGGGCACGCTCTACCAGTGACCGACGAGACGCCTCCCCGGCGGAAACCGGCGGCCGGGCCGCAGCGGCGCAAGCAGATGCTGCTGCGGCTGGACCCCGCGGTGCACGACGCACTCGCCCGCTGGGCCTCCGACGAGCTGCGCAGCGCCAACGCGCAGATCGAGTTCCTGCTGCGGCGGGCGCTCGCGGAGGCGGGCCGGCTGCCGGGGGCGGCGCGGCCGATCGCCCGCCGGGGACGGCCCCCCAAACAGCCGCCGGAGGGGCCGGAGGCCCCGCCCGGAACCGACGCCCAGGACACTCCGTAGCACCGCGCCCCGACCCGCCGACACCGCGACCCCGGCCCGTTTCCATGGGGCCGGGGTCGCTTTCCGGACGCGTATACACGGCAGGTATACACACCGTGTACAGTGCTCCTCATGTCTATCGGTCACACCCTCCTCGGGCTCTTGGAGTCCGGCCCCCGACACGGTTACGACCTGAAGCGGACCTTCGACGAGAAGTTCGGCCAGGACCGCCCGCTGCACTACGGCCAGGTCTATTCGACGATGTCCCGGCTCCTGAAGAACGGACTCGTCGAGGTCGACGGCGTCGAGAGCGAAGGAGGTCCCGAGCGCAAGCGGTACGCCATCACCGACGCCGGGATCACCGATGTCTCACGGTGGCTGGCACAGCCCGAGAAGCCGGAGCCCTACCTCCAGTCGACGCTCTACACCAAGGTCGTCCTCGCGCTGCTGACCGATCGCAGCGCCGCCGACCTGCTGGACTCCCAGCGCTCGGAGCATCTGCGGATGATGCGCATCCTCACCGACCGCAAGCGCAAGGGCGACCTCGCCGACCAGTTGATCTGCGACCACGCCCTGTTCCATCTGGAAGCCGATCTGCGCTGGCTGGAACTGACCGCCGCCCGACTCGACCAGCTCGCCAAGGTGGTGGCTCCGTGATTCCCGAAGGCTCCCTGCTCGCCGCGCACGATCTGCGCAAGACCTACGGATCGACGCCCGCCCTGGACGGCGCGTCGTTCTCCGTGCACCCCGGCGAGGTCGTCGCCGTGATGGGCCCCTCCGGCTCCGGCAAGTCGACCCTGCTGCACTGTCTGGCCGGGATCATCACACCCGACTCCGGCACCATCACCTACGCGGGCCGCGAGCTGTCCGCGATGTCCGACGCCGAGCGCAGCGCCCTGCGGCGCAGCGACTTCGGCTTCGTCTTCCAGTTCGGCCAGCTCGTCCCGGAGCTGACCTGTGTGGAGAACGTCGCCCTGCCGCTGCGGCTGAACGGCGTGCGGCGCAAGGCCGCCGAGCGGACCGCCCTGGAGTGGATGGAGCGCCTGGAGGTCGACGACCTCGGGGCCAAGCGCCCCGGCGAGGTCTCCGGCGGACAGGGCCAGCGGGTCGCCGTGGCCCGTGCGCTGGCCGCGTCGCCGAAGGTGATCTTCGCGGACGAGCCGACCGGCGCGCTGGACTCCCTCAACGGCGAGCGGGTGATGGAGCTGCTCACCGAGGCCGCCCGGTCCGCCAACGTCGCCGTGGTCCTGGTGACCCACGAGGCCCGGGTCGCCGCCTACTCCGACCGTGACGTCACCGTGCGCGACGGCCGGGCCCGCGATCTGGAGCACTCCGTATGACTCTGCTCGACGAGAAGCGGGCCGCGGCACCGCCGCGCCCGGCGCCGCCCTCCTGGGGCGCGGCGACCCTCCGCGATCTCGGCCTCGGCATCCGGTTCGCCGCCGCCGGGGGCCGCGAGGGCTGGATCCGTACGCTGCTGACCGCCGTCGGCGTCGGCCTCGGCGTCGCCCTGCTGCTGCTCGCCTCCTCCGTACCGCATCTGCTCGACGAGCGGAACGCGCGCGAACAGGCCCGCAGCGAGACGCGGATCTCCGATTCTCCCGACGCGAACGCCGCGAAGTCGGACAGCTCGGTGCTGCGGATCAACACGACCACCGAGTACCACGACCGGACCGTCGCGGGATATCTGATGCGCCCCGACGGTTCGACGCCCGTCCTCCCGCCGGGAGTCGCCCGCTTCCCCGGTGCGGACGAGATGGTGGTCTCCCCCGCCCTGCGGGAACTGCTCGCCGAGCCGGGCAGCGAACTGCTGCGGGAGCGGCTGCCGTACGAGATCACCGGCACGATCGGGGACGCCGGGCTGCGCTCCCCCGGTGAGCTCCTCTACTACGCGGGCAGCGACACCCTGACGACGGCCAGTGGCGGCCACCGCATCGCCGGGTACGGGGACGAGCGCGAGGGCGACCCCCTGCCGCCGCTGCTGATCGTGCTCGTCGTGATGGTCTGCGTCGTGCTGCTGGTGCCGGTCGCGATCTTCATCGCCACCGCCGTGCGCTTCGGCGGCGACCGCCGCGACCGCCGGCTGGCAGCGCTGCGGCTGGTCGGCGCGGACATCCGGACGACCCGGCGGATCGCCGCCGGGGAGGCGCTGTTCGGTGCGGTGCTCGGGCTGCTGATCGGTCTGGCGTTCTTCCTGACGGGCCGGCAGTTCGTCGGCTCGGTGGAGATCTGGGACGTCAGCGCGTTCCCCGCCGACCTGGTCCCCGATCCCCGGCTGGCCCTGCTGATCGTGGTGGCGGTGCCGTTGACCGCCGTCCTCGTCACGCTGGTGGCGATGCGGTCCGTGGTGATCGAGCCGCTCGGCGTCGTACGCCGGGGGCGCGAGCGGGGACGCCGGCTCTGGTGGCGGCTGCTGATGCCGCTCGCGGGTCTGGCGGTGCTCGGCTTCACGGGCCGGATCAGTGCGTACGAGTACGCGCCCGAGAAGCCGTTCGGCATCGCGGCCGGCACCGTGCTGGTGCTGGTCGGGCTGGCCCTGCTGCTGCCCTGGCTGGTCGAGGCGTGCGTGAACCGGCTGCGCGGCGGCCCGGTGCCCTGGCAGCTCGCCACCCGCAGGCTCCAGTTGAGCAGCGGGGCCGCGTCCCGTGCGGTCAGCGGGGTCACGGTGGCGGTGGCGGGCGCGATCGCGCTGCAGATGATGTTCGCCGCGATGAACGCCGACTTCAACCGGATGACCGGCCAGGACCCCACGCGGGCCCAGTTCGCCGGGTATTCCGAGGACGTCACCGGCGAGGCGGCCACCTCGGCCATCGAGCGGTTCCGCGCCACCAAGGGTGTGGACGTGGTCATCGGATCGGTGGAGGCGTACGCGTCCAAGCCCGGCGACTACGCCGACGAGGACATGCAGCCCACCACCTCGCTGACCGTCGGCACCTGCGCCACCCTGCGCGAGCTGGCCCGGATCGACGCCTGCGAGGACGGCGACACCTTCGTCGTCCACCCGCCGGGCGACAAGGACATGACCGCCTGGATCGACGAGACCGCCCGCAAGGGCAAGGAGGTCGAGATCGAATCCGGGAACAGGACGATGCGGTGGACACTGCCCGCGGACTCCGCGACCGTGCAGGGCCGCAAGGACCCGATGGGCGAGACCCACTACGGGATCATGGCCACCACCGGCGCGGTCGACGCGGGCAAGCTGCCCGGCGCGACGATCAGCGTCCAGATCCGGGTCGACCGGAGCGTGCCGGACGTCGCCGAGTACGTGCGCAACACGGCGGCGAAGGTCGACCCCGGGATGCGCTTCGTCACGCTCGACTCGGTGGAGCGCGACCGTCAGTACGCCAGCATCCAGACGGGGCTCCAGGTGGGCGCCTCCGCAGTGCTGCTGCTGATCGCCGCGTCGATGCTGGTCTCCCAGCTGGAGCAGTTGCGCGAGCGCAGGCGGCTGCTGTCGGTGCTGGTCGCCTTCGGCACCCGGCGCTCCACGCTCGGCTGGTCGGTGCTGTGGCAGACCGCCGTGCCGGTGGTGCTCGGTCTCGCGGTGGCGGTCGCGGGCGGCCTGGGGCTGGGCGGGGCGCTGACCTGGCTGATCGAGAAGCAGGTCGCCGACTGGTGGCTGTTCTGGCCGATGGCGGGGGTCGGCGGCGCGCTGATCGTGCTGGTGACGCTGCTGTCGCTGCCGCCGCTGTGGCGCATGATGCGCCCGGACGGACTGCGCACCGAGTGACACCCGCACGACGCGCGTGACGGCCGGGGCCCCTGGGAAGGAGCCCCGGCCGTACGCACGTTCTCAGCCGCTCTCCGCCACCGGCCGCACCGGCAGCGGCCGCATCGCCTCGCGCAGCGCGGCGGCGAACTCCTCGAACTCGCCGCCCCGCGCCGACCCGGTCCGCATCGCCAGCGCGACGCGCCGGGTGGGCGCCGGGTCCGCGAAGTACCCGGTGGCCAGCGCCTCGTTGCGGCCGGTCTCCACCGTCACGGCGGTCCGGGGCAGCAGCGTCACACCGAGCCCGCCGGCGACCAGCTGGACCAGGGTGGAGAGCCCGGCGGCGGTCGTGGTGACCGGGGCGCCCTGGGTGCGGCCCGCCTCGCGGCAGATGTCCAGGGCCTGGTCGCGCAGGCAGTGCCCCTCGTCCAGGAGCAGCAGCGGCAGTTCGCGCAGCGCGCCGCGCGGGATGTCCGAGCGGCCGCCGAGCCAGTGGTCCTGCTCCATGACCAGCACGAAGTCCTCGTCGAAGAGCGGGATCTCGGTGACGCCCGGCACCCCGAGCGGCACGGCGAGCAGCAGCAGGTCCAGCCGCCCGGCGGCGAGCCCATCGAGCAGTGAGGAGGTCTGCTCCTCGTGGACCTGGAGGTCGAGGTCCGGGTAGCGCTCATGGACCAGCCGGAGCACGGTCGGCAGGAGATACGGGGCGACGGTCGGGATGACGCCGAGCCGGAGGACTCCGGTGAACGGGGCGCGGACCGCCTCCGCCTCCTCCATCAGCGCGGCGACGGCCTCCAGCACCGCCCCGGCCCGCACCGCGAGCCGCTCGCCCGCGGGCGAGAGCAGCACCTTGCGCGTCGTACGCTCGATGAGCTGGACACCCAGTGCCTCCTCCAGGGTGGACACCGCTCCGGAGAGTGCCGGCTGACTCATCCCGATTGCTGCCGCGGCGTCCCGGAAGTGCAGATGCTCCGCCACGGCCATGAAGGCGCGCAGCTGCGACAGGCTCGGCTGTTTGCCGGGCGACTTACCGGACTGCTTGGGTCGAATACCCTGATTCACCTGCGCCACTGATAGGCACCTCCGATCATCTCGACCGAGTGTAGCTATTTCCGTGATCAATGCACTCTGTGCCAAGGTGGAGCCCGTCCAACCCTCAGGAAGACCCTCAAAAAGGGAATTCCAGACGTTGCAAGGAGAGCGCGTGCTCACTGTCGGTGACAAGTTCCCCGAGTTCGACCTGACCGCTTGTGTTTCGCTGGAGAGCGGCAAGGAGTTCGAGCAGATCAACCACAAGACCTACGAGGGCAAGTGGAAGATCGTCTTCGCGTGACCGAAGGCAAGTCAAGAACACTCTAATTTCTTGAGTACGTGACACGACTTCTTGAATGTGTGACACTTGGCTTGTGGTACGGCTCGCACGCCGCTGACCAGCATGGACACCTGCGTCAGCGCAGCGAGAAGACAGGACCACACAGTGGTAGTGCTCGAAGACGTCATATCGGACTCATGCATCCCACTCGGGATGTACCGCCGCGTCTCGATCGACAAGGCCCTCCGAGGGGTCAAGTCCGACTGGCGAGAGGTACAAGAGCAGGTCCGGGAGCAGGAAGAAGCGATCCGCTTCCTGACGGAGAACGACCCCGACCTTAAGCGGCAAGGTGCCGTCATCGTCCGCGACTACTGCGACAACGACACGCCGGCCTCTGATCCCTTCATCATCCGCAAAGACTTTGAGGCGTCCCTAAGGGATCTCGAAGCAGGAGTCATCAAGGGCATATTGTTCCTGCACGCGGACCGGTACGCCCGCCTCGTGTACGACGCGGCCCGCGTCTGCCGCCTCTTCGAGATGCGCCCCGGATACATCGGCCGGTCGGTAGAGGGGAGCGTCGACCTCTCGACCGTTGAAGGCCGAGCCATGTTCATCATGCAGGCCACCATGGGCAACATGGAGATCGGCAACACCAAGCGCCGAGTAGGCCGAACCAACCGACGCATCGCCCGAAAGGGCGTCATGCATAGTGCTCCCCGCGCCTTCGGTTGGGCTGAAGACCGGAAGACTCTCCACCCCGAGGAGCACCCGTTCCTGCTGAAGGCGATCAGGGCCGTGCCCGGCGGCCTCAGGGTGGGGACCTTCCGGAGGGAGCTCGTTGAGTTCGGCCGCGAACCCAGGAAGACCAAGCGGTCCGGAGACCAGCCCCGCGAGATCCAGCACAGCACCGCAGAAGCGATCCTGACGAACCCGCGTAACGCGGGCTTCAGGATGTATGCCCCCCAGGGTGAACGGCGCTCCTCTGGGCGCCTGTGGCTGCCTGACACGATCGTTCGTGACTCTCAGGGCAATCCGATCATGGGTGACTGGGAAGCTGCGTGCACGCCTGATGAGTATTGGGCCTGCACCGACGAAATCAAGAGGCGCAAGGATGTCCGTCAAGGGGATGAGAAGGGGGAGCCTCATGACACGACCGTCAAATACTTCCTGTCGGGTATCGCTCGGTGCGGGAAGTGCCTCTGTCCTATGTGGTCGAACCCCTACACCCCAGGTACTCCGTCATACGAGAAATGGGGATTCCGGTACGCCTGTCTTGTGAGCCAGGGAGGATGTGGGGGCGTGACCCGCTGCGGCCCCCCGTGCGACGACCTCGTGGAGTCCGTATTCCTTCTCGGCACTCGTGAAGGTCTGGGCAAGGCAGTCACGAAGGCCGCAGCGGAGATCGATGACACGGTCCACGACGGGCGACTCAGTGAAATCGCCGCAGAGTTGGACGACGTACGTCAGCGCCGCCAAGACAAGCGGATCTCCATGACGGAGTCGCTTGACGCGATTGAGGAGCTGGAGCAAGAGCGCGACAACCTGTTGGGCCAGCGAGGCAAACTGGCCCTTCAGAAGAAGAGGAAGAAGCTTCTTTCTCCTGACGCCCTGTCCGATTGGGCAAACCTCTCGATGGCTGAGAAGAGGGCCCGTCTGACGCAGAGCATCCGGTCGGTGATCATCCACCCCATCGGGCGGGGCAAGAGGTTCGACCCTGAGTTCATTGAAATCGTCTGGCACGAGGAGAAGAACGACTCGAAGGTTGGCGTTCGCTGATACGCAAGAAGAGCCCTCCCCGGATGGGGAGGGCTCTTCGCTATTTAGTGGCCTGCTTCAAGCCCCACGTCCTCATGACGTTGGCTCGCCAAGTCTCGCCTCGCACAGGCATCTTGGCCAGCTCACGGGCAAGCCACTCTTCCTTGCTCATAGCCAATGATTCATTCCTTCAGACTGCCCAGCGACGGAGCTGCGTCCCGCCTTCGAGCCACACCACGTGGGCGACACCCATACCGCGGATCAGCTTCCGACAGGCCCCGCAGGGCTCCCACAGGCTCTGCAACTCAATCGTCGCCCTCTTCGGTCTCGACGTTGTGAAGCAGGCCGGCAACGGTGTCCGCCAGCATCTCGGCCTTCCAGAAGTCGCCGGCCATCTCCTCGGCCATGGCGTACGGGATTCCCGCCTCCAGGGCAGTCTTCATGACGTCGCCCGACAGGGCAGCGATGCCCGCTGCGTACTCGCCCCGCCTGACCAGGGTGACAAGTGCCATCCGGCTTTCGAGATCCGAGATGATGGTGTCTGCGTCCTCGTACTTCTCACTCATTCACAGCACTCCGCATCGTTGTCTTCAGCACATGGGGCACAGAGGCCGGTTTCTACGTCGTCCAGGTTGAAGAGGCCCACGGCATCGTGGAGTTGGCACCATTCGCAGTCCAGGACGTCGTCAAGCTCCTCATGCATCAGCCCCTCACCACGAACGCAATCGCGACTTCCCGGTCATCTTGGGTTGAGTAGTCCCACGACGTCACATCTCGCTCGACTTCGAGTTCGGCAGGGTCGTAGGTGAAGCTGCGGCAGCAGCCGCATCCGGTGTCGGGGACCACTACCGGAATGTCTCCGTGTTCCGCTAGAACCTCTTGAGCCTTGGCGATCATTGCGGTCAGATTCAAATGGGATCCTTAGTGCTTGCTGTCTTCGAGGTCGAGGATGGAGCCCCAGGAGCGCTCACCGATCTCACCGTCTGCCGGGATCAGGAGTCCCCTGAAGGTGAACTCCATGATCCGAGCTGCCTGCTCCGTAAGTTCCTTGGCTCTTTCTGCGGGGAAGGAAAAGACAAGTTCGTCATGCACCGGGAGGCGGACCCAGGGTGTGAATCCAGCGGCATGGAGGTTGATGATTGCGCGAGCGGTGATGTCCCGTGCCGTGCTCTGGATAAAGTAATTCAGCGATGAGTACAGGCGTCGACGGTCTACTGGCAGGCGCCGGCCTGTCGCTGTGAAGATGTAGCCAGTTCTTCGGGCTTCGTCCTTGAGTTTGTCTCCGAAGCGTCCGACGCCTAGGTACGTAGACCAGAAGGCATCTACTGCCTTCTTCGCGTCCGGTTCCGGGACTCCG
The DNA here is from genome assembly GCF_010548505.1 of Streptomyces sp. SID14515. Classification (NCBI taxonomy): domain Bacteria; kingdom Bacillati; phylum Actinomycetota; class Actinomycetes; order Kitasatosporales; family Streptomycetaceae; genus Streptomyces; species Streptomyces sp. SID14515. The sequence goes on from NZ_JAAGMH010000147.1 coordinate 13,491, forward strand.
AAGCCTTCAGTTACGGCTCGCCAAGTTCCTCCGAACCCGATGGCGAAGTTGGTCCCCTTACCTGCTGACCTCTTCTCGTGTTTCTTCTGGCCCGGCTCCATGGGGCCGAATGCTGCGATTGCCGTGATGTTGTGCAAGTCCTCGTCCGCAAGGAATGCTTTCATCATGATCGGGTCGCCGGAGGCCGCAGCCATGACCCGCAGTTCCATGTTTCCGAAGTCAATGGAGACGGAGACGTGACCCTCCTCAGCGAGGAAGGCTGAGCGCACATACCCATCCCCGGCAGGGAAGGTCTGGGCTGGGATAGCCCCCGTAATGCTCATCCTCGCTGTGCGAGCTTGGAGAGCATTCACGCTCGCATGTACGCGACCTTGCGAGTCCATTCCCTTGAGGGCTGCTTCGAACCAAGTCTTGCGCCACTTAGCGGCCTTCGTGGCCTTCTTGACTGCCTCGGCTAGTGGGTGATCGATGGAGTCCAGGACTTCGGCATCCATTGACAGGTTGCCCTTTTTGGTTTTCTTGGTCAGCTTGAAGCCGAACCCCTGGAAAGCCGCGATGAGCTGCTTGTCCGAGTTGACGTTCTCGACGCCCCATCGGTGGACCTCTCTGAGCCAGCGCTCTTCTTCTGCCTTCAGCTCGGCTATTCGATCCTCTACGTACTCGACGTCCACGAGGTAGCCGGTGCGCTCCATCAAGGCCGTAACATGGGCCAGACGGTGTTCCCACCCGACCAGCCCCTTCCTGAGGGACCGGGCCGGGATCTTCGGAAAGACAATGTGGAACAGCCTGAAGGCAAGAATCGGGTCCATGCCTGCGTAGAGCAGGTATTCCGGATCGAATGTCCGGACAATGGGCCAGATGTCTTCTTTCTTTACCTTGTAACGCTTAGCTATCGCGGCCATCGACCCCTTGACCTCTGTGGCCAAGGTCTTGTCGATGTAGTAGCCGGTCAGTTCTGCGAGTTTGAGGCCGGGACCGAACTCCTTGACCTGGCGGGGGTCCACGAGGTGGCAGATAATTTTCGTGTCAAGGACCTTCGGGGCCAGCTCTTCGAGCGTGACCCCTAGGCAGCCCTCTACAACGTGCTGGTCGAAGGTGCCGTTGTGGGCGATGAGCCGTGAAGCTTTCCGCACCGCCCACCGAACTGCTTCTCCGAACTCGGGGTGGACCTCAACCGGCAGAACCCAGCTTTCTACCGCGTTTCCGAACTGCGCAAGACGGAGACGGAATCCGCGGTCGGTGTCCCACCAGGCGAGCCCCGTCGTTTCCGTGTCGAATCCCAGGACGGGATTGGCTTCTACGAAGTCGATGAAGCGGTCAAGGTCCCAAGGCGTCTCACAGACATTGATCCGAACCGCTTGACGCCTAATGTTGTAATGCAGGACCTTCACACACACTCCTATTCTGCGCGGACAACCTCGTAAGTGACGGAGACGAGCTCACTCGGGTCATCGAGATACGTGGTCGGGTACTCCACGAAGTTGTTCTCTCGTTCGTCGAATGCAGCGGCCTCTTCGACCGAATCACCCGGGTAGTGCTCCAGTTTGGGCGTGTACTCCGTCACGACGGTGACGCGGATCTTCTGAGTCATTAGCGCTGTTCCTTTCGTCCGATGTAAGCGAGAATGAATAGCAGCCCGACGGCACCGAGAACGAAGCCGAGCAGGAGGAAGCTGATCAGGTCAGCAGGGTTATACATTCGGTGTCTCCTTGCAGAGGTGGTCTCGGGTAGCGGAAACGAGGTCAGATAGCAGGACTTGATTTTCGTTGCAGCAGGCGCAGCCGCCCGAGGCTATGCATTCACCGCACAGAAGGCAGGCGATCTCGACTCCGCCGTTGTCCCATCCAAAGACCAGAACGTTACTGAATTTCGTCACTAAGGGGCGACTAGTCCGTTCTCCTAGAATGCCGGGGGGGGCCAGGTCCCTTCCTGGCCCCCCTCAGTGCCGCGCGGTGCTACTTGTTGGCCTTGAACTGGCCTGTCTTCTTGTCCTGCCACAGCGGCTCGCACTTATCGCCGTCAGGCCCGTCGCAGAACATCGCGCTCCAGGTCGGCTTCTTGACGAGCGACCGGCCATGGGAGCAGTTGTCGCCCGCCACGCTCGTGGGTGCCGCTTCCGTACTCTCGACCCGGCCGTTGTTGAACCGCTTGGGAGCAGTGCCACCGCCCGGGTTTCCCCCGCCGCCCTTGTACTGGCTCCGGGTATAGTCCGCGGCCTTCGAGTTGAGGTCGATTAGACCCTCGCTCTTGAGGGCCGTTAGCAGCTCGGCACCGCGCTGTGCCGTCTCTGCGGCGTCATGACCGCTCACTCGGGGGGTGATCCATTCGGCATCGAAGCCGTTGCCGGCCTTGAGGGTGAAGCCGATCTCAAAGGGGGCAGGTCCATTGACAGCAGAAGTCACAGGCGGATCCTCTTTCGTTGGGGTTGGGGTATCGGGAGGAGGTTCATCCCACGGCGAACGTTCATCGAATGGGTCCGGATAGCTCACCGGATTCGCTCCTTCGTTCAGAAAGCGACACAGATGTCACAGATTCAAGTTTTAGGTCAGAGAGAATCGGCAGTAATGTAAACTGCCGTGAGGAGCGTGCTGCTGAGTGCCTTAAGGTCCTCAGGCGCGAGGTCGACGGTGATTGACTCGTTCTTGTCCCCGAAGATGCTCAGCGTCGAGCTGGCGCCATCCTTCTCCTCGTAACTGAAAAGGAAGCTCACCTTGCGGTCCGGGGAGGCGTAGGTCTTGAGGGTCTGGAGCATGGTTTACCGCCCTGTCCGAATGTTTCGATTCATTTCCGCGGTGAGGGCGTCGATGGCCCGGTATCCGCGCTTGCGCTCGGTCTCGTCTTTGTGGGAAAGGCCGTAGACGTACAGCCGCATGATTACCTCTTGGTAGTCCCGGTTCAGGCGCTGGATGGCCGTCTCCGCGTCCATGCGGGCAGATGCGATGTTGTCCGTGATGACGCAGCGCGTCAGGTCGTCCTTCTTGCCGATCTGCTGGGAGACTTCGGCGTCGGTGTAGATGAACGACCGCATCACCCCACGGACTTCATCCGGGGTATAGAAATACTGATCGTCTATCAGATCCAGGTATGCCCGTTCCTTGGCCGCATACCGGCGCCCCGCGTTCCAGAAGATCTTCCGAAGGGTTTCCGTATCGCCCTGATACTGGGCGATGAAGTGCTTCTCCTGGTAGGCGTGAAGCAGGATCTCTTGCTTCACGTCGTCAGTCTCTACGATCGACCATTTGCCTGCGATCTCCCGAGCAACCTTCTCGGCCAGGGGCGCAAGGGCCTCCCAGTCGATTTCCGTCATCGCACTTCCTTCTGCGCGAACTGACCCTTCGGCCCTCGCTTGATCTTTCCGTACCTCTGCCCCTCGACCACGAAAGAGCCGTCGTCCTCGACCGGGATTGCGTGGGGGGTGGCGCTGTACTTGCCGACGTAGAGAAGGCCCAGCCCCTTCTGCCAGTTGGCAGGCCCGTTCTTCAGGTAGCCCGCCTTGCGGACGTCCATGAGGTGTCCGACCTCGAACCCGTAGATGGTCTTGAGCTTCCCGCCGTACCCCGAGGACTCCGGGGAGATCGCAAGGCGGTGGGTGTGCCCCATGACGACCGAGACGCCGGCCTTCTTCGCCTTGCTCGCAGCCGTGCGGCCCGCCACCTGGTTCAGCCCAGGGGACTCGTGGCCGTGGATGGCCACCCAGCCCGGAGCGAAGTTGTAGTAGGGCTGGAGCTTCTGCACGTCGTAGGCCGGGAAGTCAAGCAGGTTCTCGAAGCGGTAGAAGGTGTCTTCCGCGGCCAGGGCCGGCGCCCGGCTGGCGAGGTACTTCTGAGGGCGTTCGTCGTGGTTCCCCTCCAGGATCCCCAGGGGACCGTCGTAGACGGCCCGCAGTGGCTCAAGGAAGTTGGCCTTGGTGTACTCGGAATCCCGGATGACGTTGCCCTCGAACTCCGCCCTGGTCCCTGCGGACCAGCGGGAGGGAGCGGGGTAGTCCACGAGGTCACCGATCTGGATGACTTCGTCGGGCTGGTACTCCCCGATGAATCGGATGACGTTCTTGAGCGCCCGCCGGTCCTCGAAGGGTGCTTGGACGTCGGATATGACAACAACTCGCTTCACTTAGCCTCGTCTTCCAGCCGCAGCAGCTCGGAGAGGAAAGTGAGCGGATCTGTCCGAACCTCTATGTAGTGCTGGTGCGGGGCAGGCCCGTGGTCCCCTTCGAGCCCGTACCAGACGGTCAGTTCCATGTAGTCGGTGGAGTATGCGCAGGTGTCGCAGCCGCCACTGGACTCGGTTTGGATCTCCCAGTCATCCTCGTCAATCTGAGCTGAGACGGCCTTGATACCGTGTTCGGCCTCAAGCCACTTGATCACCAGATCCTGAATTCGCTCGTTGACGGTCACTTGGCCTCCAGGCGCTCGATCTCTCGGTTGATGTACCAGGCCGCCTTGCGGAGGTCCGTAGTCGGGTCGACTGTCTTGTGGCCAGCTCGCAGGATGTACTTCACGACGTTCCCCAGGTTGAAGTTCAGGAGTTCCGAGATGTCGATGACCTCGACTCCGTGGGGCAGCCATGTGTAGTGCGCGGGGTGGTTGACTTCGTCCTCCCCCGCCACATGCGCCAACTCGGATTCCGCGAAAGCCACCATTCGATACTTCAGCTGAACCTTGTAGATGTAAGGGCCGCCTTCTACGACGTTTGTGACAATTCCCGTCTCATCCTTGTACTGCTGGACCAGGGAAGTGGCGGGGTTTGCAATGACAACCTCGTCGCCGATGTGGTATGTCACGCGGGCTCCAGCTCATTGTCGTAGTAGAACGCTCCCAGGTCCTTCAGGACCTCATGGTCGGTGTCGAGCAGAACCGAGGTGGAGGATTCCTTCATGGCATATCCGACCTCTTCGATCACCCCGACCATCCCCGCAGTGCCGTCATTGACGTTGGCTCGGACCCGGACTCGGGTGCCCGGCTTCCAAATCGACTTCATAGAAGCCCGATCCTTTCTCGTAGGGCAGCAGCCCCGTGCTTGTGCAGGAATGAATTGGAGTCGTGCCCATCGCCAAGGACGACGACCTTTGCGTTAAGCAGTTGCGCGGCCAGCTTCTCGGCGGCCTCGATGCCGGGCTTGTCTCCGTCAGCGATGATGAAGACCGTCCCGAAGGCGAGGAGTGGGGGGATGAAGTAGTCGCGCCAGCTCGATGTCCCCTGGTAGGCGATGGCCGGCACCCCGACCGACTCCCAGGCCATCGCGTCGAACTCGCCCTCGGTGACGACGATGCTCGGTGCTGCCTCGATGAGTGCGCGGGTGTTGAAGAGGCGAGGCATGTCCCCAGGGAGGGTCAGGTACTTCCCGTGCCCCTGGTGGGCTTCCTTGCGTTCGGGGGCCAGGTAGTTGCCGGCCTCGTCCCGTACGCACTCGTCGGCTATGCAGCGAAAGCGGATGGTCGCCACTCCGTGTGGCCCACCCGCAGGGCGCAGGTACGGGATGACGAGGCTTCGCGCCCTCTGTTCATGTCCAGTCAGCGCCGAACCGACGTACCCCAGGGTGAACTTCTCCGCTACGTCTTCCAGACCGCGGGCCTTGATGTACTCCTCGGCCGGACTCCCCCTGAACTGCTGGTAGTACGTCTTCGCCGCTTCCACTGAACCGGGCATGTGCCCATGCCTGGGCTTCTCGGAAGCCAAGTTGTTCCTCTCGCATCACAACGTCTATCGAGTCTTCGGAGACCTGACAGACGAAGCAGTTCCATCGGTTTCTCTCGGTGTTGGCCGATGCGCTGGGGTTCGAGTCAACGTGAAGCGGGCAGGGGATTTTGCTCCACCCTGCCCGCTGCTTCACGTCTATTGAGTAGTAGTGCTTCAGAACCCCGGCTATGGGCGGCCTACTTACCGCTTTGCGGGGCCGGCTCACCGATCCGCCTCACCAGGACCGGGAAGTCGTACCGCCGGTACATCGAGCCCAGGTATTCCTTCTCGCCGCGCCACTTGCGGTAGTCGAGCTTGATGGCTGCTTCACTCATCGCTAACCTCTCGCGTGTCCATGTGATAGCGCAGTCCAAGGAATTGGACGGCGGGCGGGTGTTCTAGGTATGCGGCTGCGGATCGCAGCGTCTCGGGGTTGTCCTTGGCGCCCGGGAGGATGCGCCGGTTGCACAGGCGGCAAGTGAGCCCGCGGACCAGGCCGGTTTTGTGGTCGTGGTCTACGTCGAGCCGGTATTGCCTTGGCTGACGGCAGATGGCGCATACGCCGCCCTGGTATTCCATGAGTGCCTGGAACTCGCCTGGTTCAAGGCCGTAGGTGGCGGTCACTCGTGCCTCGTGGGACGAAGCCCGGCGGGTTTCCTTCCTACAGGTCGAGCACACTCTCCCTTTGGGGGTGAAGAACCGAACTGCCCGGTTTTTCACGCACTTCGTGCACTTCCGGTATCCCGCTCGGGGCTTACCGGACATGGGGCCTCAGGGCCGCTTGAAGTCGGCGCTGGTCTTTGAAGGAAGCCGCCTCCTCCGCCAGGACCCTGAGGCGTGAGAGGGGAAGAACTTCCCATGCCGGCCCGCCCGGCGTGTCCATCGTCACCGCGACCACCTGAGCGGCGCAGTGGCGCGAGTGGAACGTCAACTCCTTGGCCAGCCGGTAGAGGCGCACCTTTCCTGGCTCCACCGTGAGTACGAGTGCGACAACGCCCCCGCCAGCATTTCGAATCTCGCTGTCCGAGATTCCGGGGTTCTCATTCAGGAGGACATCCACGATCTCCCGCTGAAGGCTGTACCCGCAATTTCCCTTCATTTCCCCCGCCCCTCTCCCTAACCTCAATGTAGGTCGCCCCCGTCACGGATTCAAGTTTTGATTGACGATAATCCTGTGACCCATCTCACCTACAAGGTGCTGGCGATGTCCGTCAGCCTCATGTTCTTCTCGTTGAACTCGTAGCTGCTGAACGTCATCCCCGAAGGATCGGCAAAGCCCTCGCGGTTCTTCACGTCAGAGATGTGCAGGATCGTGCCGCCCATCCCGTCCACCTCCTTGTGGATCGTGAGGATCAGGTTGGGCACGCGCCCAATCTTTCCTTTCACGCCGCTGAGCGGGATGGGGCTCAATCCATCGCTGTACTCGCCCGTCACGTGGTGCAGGGAAAGAACGTGAGCCCCTGTCACCCGGGCCATGTCCGACAGGTATTCACACATCGCCTCAAGGCCGAAGGTGAAGGACTCCGCGCTTCCGGCCGGGATATCCCCCTGCACGTTGGTTATGTTGTCCACCACAATCAAGTGGGGGAACATCCCGAAGACTTCGAAGTACGCCCTTAGCTTCAGCTCCACGTCGTTCAGGCCGGGGCGTGCGTCGTAGTCGAGTCGGATCCACCACCGCTTGTTCAGGTAGCCCATGTACTCGTCGAAGTGCTCCGACAGGAGCTTGCGCTTCACGTCCCGCACGTTGTCCCCGGTGAGGATGGACGTGGCCCTGGTGAGCTGCGTGGCAGCGTTCGAGTCCGCGCTGAAGTACATGACCGGCACGTTGCCGAACAGCGCCAGGTTCAAGGCGAAGAGCGACTTTCCCGTGCCGGGGCCGGCGGCGACGAGCGAGAACTCACCACGCCGGAACTCGACCTCGTGAGAGGCCAGGCCCCGAAATGGCGAGGGGAGCGGTTCACCTGCCGCCCCCTTGATCAGAACTGATTGCGCCAGGCTGTATATGATTCTTTCCTTCCCTCAACTTCAAAGTAGGCGAAGGGCGTCACGGATTCAAGTTTTGGTCGAAAAAAATACGCACCCGTGCGAGACGTCACAGAAGCGGCAGTCGAAGCCGGGGCTCGCGGGGAAGTCCCCGCGCTTCACGCCTGCGTCCATGTCTGCGAACCTCTGGCCGATCTCGTCCTCGGACACCTCCCCCACCTTCAGCGGCCGGGAAAGACGCCCGTTCCGGGCGAGGTACCAGTCAGCCTTGGTGACGGCCACGCCCCACAGCTTCCGCACCGCCACGGAGTACGTGTGTAGCTGGAACTTGCTCTTCATGGTGCCGGTCTTCAGGTCCCGCACCCGCACCGAGCCGTCCCCCTCATCCAGGGCCTGGTCGATGAACCCTCGCACCGGGACGCCGCCCAGCTCGACCATGAAGGACAGCTCAAGCGCCGGCTCCTGCTCGTTCGGCTCCGTCCAGAGTGCCGGTCGGGCGGCCTTACTCCACTCGACGTAGGCCGCTGTCTGCTCCATCCCGAGGTGGTAGCGGCGCTCGATGTCCTCGCCGCCCGTATACCGGCCTGCCGACATCCACAGGTCCGTGTCAGGCGTTTCGGCAAGGGCCTCGTTCACCTTGGATGTGTACTCGTCGTGGAACAGCTCCGTGACCTCATCGGCCGGCAACGTACGAGACGACCTCTCCCACGCCTCTGCGGCGGAGTGAAAGGCCGTCCCGTGGATGCTCCACGCCGCCGGCCTGGGTCGCACGCGGGCCACCCGCTGGAGGTACCAGCGCCACCCGCACTGCTCGTACTGCTGCGTCTGCGAGACCGACCGCGGTTGATTCTCAACACTCAATGCGTAGCTCCTACGTTGCAAAGTCTGATGATGGTGAACGAACTACTGCCGGGGATTTCTGCGTGTCCACGGTCGTAGTCGGCCCGCGTGATCTCCAAGGCCCTTGCCGAAGCGCCGAGTTCACGTTCTAGATCCCGAATACGAGCATCCGTGAGCGAATCCAGGGACAGGTCCGAGATGATCAGGTCTACCCAGTTGGTCAGCACGCCCCGCGTGTAGAGGACCAGCATTCCCAGGGTCGCGTGGTCCACCTGCACATCAAGAGTCTGAGCATCCCAAGTGCAGTGGCAGGGACGTGACTGCTCGGGGCTCCGCGAAAACTCGCCCAGCCACGCGCAGGTTGTGTTCCTTCTGTCCACCGACCGAGCGTCCTTCCATAAGCGGAGGGAGCCCTTCCCCCCTGACTTTCACAATACAGGTTGAACGTGTGACGGCAATACGAGGTTTTTCCCGCCCAAACCTCCCTACAGGTTTTTTTATGAAACAAGGCAAAGAGATGGCAAAAGAAAACACAAAGAGCCTTTCACGCATTTGCGTGAAAGGCTCAGGTATGTCCGCTTTTGAGTTAAATTTGGCCTTTAGTCCCGTTGGCCGGCGGGGCCGTCCGGAGCAGGGGGCAGAGAGATGGCCTCCAGGTGGGGGCCCTTCGGCAGCTCTCGGCCCTCGGGCCAGCGGATGACCAGCTCTCCGTCAGACGGCTCCCGCGGAAGGAACACCCACGGGTTGTCCTTGCTCCAGTCGAGAGTCAGCACCACCCCATCCCGCTTCTGGTGCTTCGTGAAGTTGCGGGCCCGCAGAAGCTGCCTCTCGGTCAAGGTCGGGTCACCGAGGCGCCAGCGGATGAACGTCATAAGGTCTCGCGATCGGTTGAAGTGCGTGAATTTGTCCCGGGCGAACTCTTCCCGAGGCCACGCAGCCTCAAGAATCGCGGATGCCGTATTGCTCCACGGCTTGCGAGGCTCTTTCATCAGGAGTTTATATCGAGCGTTAACCGCTGCGGGCGTACAGCCGTAGGCTTGCGCAATTTGCAGATCGGAGAGACCTTCACGGAAAAGGCGCCTCAGGGTCTCAGTGTCTGGCAGCTTGGCCATGGCGTGAGGAGTCCTCTCTTGATGTCGATCCAAGGTAGCTAAGGACCGTCACGAAATCAAGTTCTGGGAAACCAGATCAGCGGTTCTCCTTGGCCGTGTGACGGTGTGACCTGGGTCTCAGTGCTGGTCAACTGTGTCCCAGAATCAGCCCTTTGACACCGACATCCTTAGTGAGAGAGGGAGCGAAAAGCGACCGAGCGGTCTGGTGTACAGGATGTGAAGAACCAGTAGCATTTCAAACATAACCCTTGACACTCATTCAACTTTTTGTTGATCGCTCAGCTCCTGCCAATCCAGGAACAAGTTCTTCCTGTTGATCCGTCAGTTGCAGCCCTTCAGGCTCCTGACCAGGCATCCAGGGACGCGCCCCGGCCGCCAGACCAGTATCCGGCCGGGGCCGCAGACCAAAGGGGAGTGCCACGCCAAGAGCAAAAAGCATCTGCCTCACGTCCGGCTGCTTGACCCCTTCAACCAGGGATGGCCGGTGCCTCGACCATCAGATCCGAAAGGGCTGGAATCGAACATCTGCTCGAAATACTTCGAGACCAAGGGATTGGTCAAAACGTCGCTCTCGAACGCTTGCGCGATATCGATTCACGTGCCAGCAGTGCGGTTCCCGCAAGGAGCTGGAGGTCGACCACATCGTCCCCGTGGCCCGAGGCGGGTCCTGGGAGGAAGACAACCTCTGGGTCCTCTGCAAGAGATGCCACAGGCGCAAGACGTACAGCGAAGGCCGCCCCTGAGGCGGCCTCTTTCATTCCTTCCCACTGGTCCACCTTCTGGAGGTCCCCATGTCCGCGTGCACCGGCAGGTGCTTCGACTGCCCCCATGACATCTGCGGGCCCCGGGCACCGTCGCGCCGGCCAACTCGGGCGGCTGACCGGTCCTGGCGACAGGAAGCACTCTTCGAGCTTGAGGAGCTGGGCGACCTATACGGGATCGACCCGAGCGCGGTGAAGCTGTGACCCGCGGCCCCAAGCCCAAGGACAACGCTGTCAGGCGCAACAAACACGAGCACGCGCAGACGCTCAGCTCCTCGACCACCGAGGGCCGCGCCCTCCCGCCCGGCCTCGGGATCAAGACAGCTGGCGCCCGCCGCTTCTGGCGGACCTGGGCGACCTCGCCGCAGGCCGGCAGCTGGGCTGAGACCGACTGGGCCGAACTGGAGATCACCGTGAAGCTGGTCGACGCCCTGTACGCCGGTGACGTCAAGCTCGCTGGGGAGATCCGGCAGCGCGTAGCCAAGTGGGGGGCGACCACCGAGGACCGCTCCAGATTGCGCATGTCCATCGAGGACACCGGGGGCCAGGACCAGGACGACGAGACGACTGAGCGCATGGCAGACGACATGGACGAAGAGCTGTTCAAGCTGCTCAACGACACATAGGAGACGGGATGCCTCAGACCGGCAACATCCCTTCGGGCGTCCCGCACCCCACTAGGAGCCTCGGCTACCAGATTATTCGCTGGGCTCAGAAGTACATCGTCCAGCCGGATGGCGAGAACGCAGGCCAGCCCTGGAAGTTTACGGCCGAGCAGCTTCGGTTCGTCCTCTGGATGTACGCCATTGATGAGAACGGTCGATGGCTGTACCGCACCGCGGCCCTGCGCAGGGCTAAGGGCTGGGGCAAGACACCGTTGCTCGCTGCGCTGTGCATCGTCGAGTTCATCGGCCCGGCCCGTTTCTCGCACTTCGACAAGCGCGGGGTGCCGGTAGGCAAGCGCGTCCCGCTCCCTCTGGTGCAGATTGCTGCTACCTCGCTCGACCAGACCGCCAATACCCGAGACATGATTCGGGGCATGTTGGCCGAGTCTCCGGCCGAAGCTGAGTACAACATCGACATAGGTAAGGGCCTGATCCAGTTCAAGGATGGCAGGCCGGGCCGCATTGAGCCCGTTACCTCGTCCTCTCGGGGACTTGAGGGGGCGAGGCCCACCTTTGTTCGGCCCTCAGAAGAAAAGTTTCTGCTGAGGGCCGAACTATATCTGATTCGTCGTTTGTGACGAGGTCCATCACTGGATCGAGTCGAACGCGGGCGTCTACGTCTGGGAAACCCTGGACCGAAACGTCCAGAAAACTGCGGGCTCTGGTTCTCGACTGATCGAGACTACGAATGCGTACAACCCTAATGAGGGTTCCATTGCCCAGCGGACGCATGAAGCCGTCCTGGAAGGCGCCACTCGACTTCTCTACGACTGCGTCGAAGCCGTTGCCGATGTAGACCTGAAAGACCGTGACGCGGTCATGGAGGCCATCAGAGACGCATATGGGGATTCCCATTGGGTGGATCAGGACGGTATTGCTGACGCTATTCAAGACCCCCGCACAACCCCCGCCATCTCTTATCGCTTCTACTTGAACAATATTCAGGAGAACGCAGACGGGTGGATGTCGAAAGACGAATGGGGCCTGTGCCTCTCCGAGGACGACCCGATCAGGCCCGGCGACCAGATCGCCATCGGCTTTGACGGAAGTCTGCGCGGAGACTCAACCTGTTTGGTCGGTTGCCGGCTGCGCGACGGAAAACTGTTCATGCTGCATTTTCAGGAGAACCCACGGGATCCCAATCAACCTGATTGGGAAGTGGATGTACTCGGAGTAGAGGCAGCAGTAGCCAACGCATTTAAGACTTACCGAGTTGAATGGTTCTACGGTGACCCGCCCTACTGGCAGGAAGCCCTTGGCCGGTGGTCGATCGAGTACGGCGATGACTACGTATTCGAATACTGGACCAATAAGCCGACGAGGATGACGCAGGCCATCGAGCGTTTTCGCTCTGCGGCCATGGTCCAGGACCTCAAGCATGACGGAGACGAGTTTCTTACTCGCCACGTGCTAAACGCAGTCACCCGTGAAGTTCCTCAAGGCATCCTGATCACCAAAGAGTCACCCCGCTCAAAAAAGAAAATTGACGCCGCAGTCGCGGCCATTCTCAGTTTCGAGGCCAGAGCAGATGCCATCGCTGATGGACGAATGAAAATCAGAAGGTCGCGTGTCGTGGGCTTCTAGAAGGAAGCCCGCCTATGATCGTACCTCCCGGAAGCCATACCTCTTTCATAGGTAAGCCGGAATCCCCGCACCAGTGGCTCATGTACCTGTACGGAAAGATCCCGGGGCCACTTCATGTGTCTCACAAGTATTCACGGTACTACGAAGGAGAGCAGCAGAAGCTTGCTTTCTCGCAGATGAAGTACAAAGCAGCCTTCGCCTCTGTCTTCGGAGAGTGGCGAGACAATTTTTGCGGCACCATCGTGGACAGCACGAACGAACGGCTGCACGTCGATTCCTTCCGGATCTCCGGCGAGGACGACGGGGCGGAAGCCCGAGAATTCTGGCAGCGGTCAAGCATGGACGCCTACTCGTCGTCGGTGCACCTGGAGGCCCTGATCACGGGTGTGGCGTACGCCGTCGTCTGGGCTGACAACGACGGGGAACCCACCATCACGCCGGTCCCCGGCTCCCGTATGGCCGTCTCCTACAAGCCCGGCTCGCTCTGGGAGCTGGAGGCCGCGGCACGTTTCGAGATGGACGCCTGGGGCCGGCAGCAGGTCACCCTCTGGACTGAGGAATACGTCTACGAGGTGGCCTACGGAACGACCGAGTGGGACCAGGGAGAAAAGCAGGACAATCCCCTCCGCAGAGTCCCTGTGGTGCCCTTCGAGAACCGCTCGCGACTCGGCCGCGAGCCCGTCTCCGAGCTGACCAACTGCATTCCGATTCAGGATGCGATCAACAAGACCACGATGGACGCGCTCACCGCCTCGGAGTTCGCGGCCTTCCCTCAGAGATACGTGACGGGCCTGGAAATCCAGGAGGACTCGAACGGTAACCCCGTCGAGCCGTACAACGTCGGCCAGGACAAGCTTCTTCAGGCAGAGGATCCGTCAGCTAAATTTGGCTCCTTCGCCGCCGCCGACCTTAGCAATTACGTGACGCTGGTGGATATGCTCGTACAGCACCTCAGCACGGTGGCGAGGGTGCCCAGTCATTATTTTTTGGTCAACACAACCACCACACCCTCGGGTGAAGCCATTATCTCGGCGGAAGCCGGACTGGTCGCTAAGGTCCGTGAGCGAATGCTTCACTTCGGCGAGGCGTGGGAGCGAGTGATCAGGCTTTGCTTTGCGGTCAAGGGCGACAAGCGCAAGGACGCCTTCGAAATGGAGACGCGTTGGCGCGATCCCGAGTACCGCACCGAGGCCCAGCACGTTGACGCCCTGCTCAAGTTGAAGCAGCTCGACGTGCCCCTCGAATTCCTGTGGCACGAGGCCGGGTTCTCCGGCACCCAGATCGCTGACTTCCGCGAAATGCGTAAGGCGGACGCCAAGGCTCAGGCAGAGATTCAGAAGATCATCCCCCAGCCCGAGGTGAAGGGCCAGCAACCTAACCCCAACAAGCCTCCTCAAGGAAACTCCGGTAATGCAAACCGGAAGCTGCACGAGGCTAAGCGCTGACCCGCCGAAATGGCGGGCCTCTTCCGAAATGGAAACAAACATGACTACTCAGGACGACAACGCCGCCCCGGCTGATGCCGAAGGGAACCCTCCGGCCTCTACTGCTGGGCCGACGCTGGAAGAGGTCATTGCCGACCGCGACCGCTGGAAGGCTCTCTCTCGGCAGAACGAGACCAACTTCAACGGGGCTCGCACCGAGCTTCAGCAGCTCCAGACCGCTCAGCAGGCTGCCATTGAGGCCGCCCGCACCGAGGGCCGGACTTCCGCCCTGGGCGAGGTGTCCACGGAGCTGGTGACGGCGGAACTCCGGCTCCAGGCCGTAGGCGTCGGGGCCGAGCTTCCCGACCTCTCCTTCCTCGACCTCACCCGGTTCACGGGCGAGGACTCGCGCCCGAATCCGGACTCGGTCAAGTCGTTCATCGAGTCCCTGCCCAAGCAGGTCAGTTCCGGGCCGGGATTCCCGCCCATCGCAGGCGCCGGCCACAACAAGGGCGGCAACGGTGACTTCTCCAGTACCAACCCCAGCGAGCTAGCTGACTACATCGCTGGCGGATCGTTCCTCTAGTTTTTTCTTCCAAAACTTGAATCCGTGACACGCTCCCGATCTCCCTCTTCCCTAGCCCTCCGTTGAGGGGTTTTTAGCAGCTCCACAGCGCGCGAAAAGGCCCCCTCGGGGGGCTTTTTTATGCCCTCGTGGAGGCTTCATTGGCTAATCAGCATCACTTTAATTTGGACCCGGTCCAGGTGACCATCGCGGCGCTTGGGATTCTCGACCGGCAGCTCACCCTTGGGGGCATCCCGGCCCGGTATTCGGAGCTCAGTTTCCGGGGCGGCATCGGTGACGTGATCAACGTGAACCGTGAGTCCCGAGGGATCCCGGTTCAGGAGTCGGGCATCTCAGCCCCGATCAAGAACCCGATTACCGGGGACGCCAACGTTTTCGCCGCGGCCACCGACCGACCGCTTCCGGACGCGGACCGGCGGGCCCCGAACGGATTCGTCACGGAGACCCGCTTCCCGGTCCAGCTCACCACGCTCGCGCAGAACGCGACCGCGATCGGCATGGAGCAGGTTGCCTTCGACCTCAGGACCTTCGGCTCTCAGGTCCTCAGTAAGCTCACCCGCGGCTTCGCGGAGTATTTCGACGACACCGTTGCGAGCTTCATCAAGGCGAACATCAACCGCTCTGGCCTGACCGCCGCGCAGAAGAAGGCGGTCGGCGGCGACGTCGAGGTCAAGATTCCGCAGGCTGACGGCACCGGCGCCAATATGACCGAGCGTGCCCTTGGAATCCGTGCGGCTTTGGTCGATGCGCGGATGCATATGAACCTCGCCCTGGTCCCGACCTCCGAGCGGTTTCTCATTGCCGGCCCCGAGGTCGAGGCGATCCTCTTGAAGGATCCCGAGTTCGTGGCAGTCGATTATTCCGGTGACACGAATGCGCTGCGCCGAGCGACTGTCGGCCGTATCTACGGTTTTGACATTGTAATTCACAATGCGTTCGGCCTGGAGATGTACCTTTTCCACAAGTCCGCCATGCTCATCGCTTCCGCGTGCCCGGCACTGCCGATGGGTGCCGTTACCGGCTCCATTCAGAATGTGGGTGGCATCGCAACTCGAATGCTGGTCGATTACAACTACAACCAGAAGCACGACACGATCGGCCTCGACACGATGTACGGCCTGGCCACCATCAAGGAGGACCCGGCGTACGCGGTCCGCGGCACCGTTATCGGTGAGCGATTCGTGCGCGGCCTGAAGATTTCAATCACGGAGACGGCACCTTCTGCTAACTAAAAACTTGAATCCGTGACGGAGGTCACCAATGCCGCTAGCCACCGTTGACGATGTGGTCGCCCGGCTCGGGCGGCCCTTCGCGGACGATGCGGAGGCCACCAAGACGGCGGCCTTCATTGAAGACGCCACTGCCCTTGTGTGCGATTACTGCGGGACAGATTTCCAGCAGCCGACATGGGAAGCAGTGCCCGGCGCCGTGAAGGCCGCCGTCTGCGCGGAAGTTATCCGATGGCTCAGCGTCTCTCCGGGCACCATCATGGAGAAGACCGGAGACCTTCAAGTCGAGTACGCGCAGACCGCGTTCACCTCGGGCCTCTCGGAGGCCGCAAAGTCGATGCTGGTCAGGTACA
This sequence comes from Streptomyces sp. SID14515, assembly GCF_010548505.1. Lineage (NCBI taxonomy): Bacteria > Bacillati > Actinomycetota > Actinomycetes > Kitasatosporales > Streptomycetaceae > Streptomyces > Streptomyces sp. SID14515. The sequence goes on from NZ_JAAGMH010000147.1 coordinate 29,709, forward strand.
GGAAGCGCCTGGGCTCCGTCCCCCTGATCACCTGGACAAAGGTGATCGATGGCGCTGTTTAACGACCTCATCGAAGTCCGCCGAACTCCGCTCGTGGAAGACGAATACGGCCATCACCGCGATTGGGACACGTACGCAGTGGTCTGGTCCGGGCTCGGTGCCGGCGTCCCCTACTTGCGTTCGAGGAAGGCCGAGACTCCTGTCCGCGAAACGACCATGAACAAAGCGACGATCTACCTCCCGGGAAATCTGGATGTGGACTCGTCCGACCGGATCCTATTTCAGTCAAAGCTCTGGACGCCTGAGGGCGAACCCTGGAAGTGGAAACTGGGGTCCCGGCAATACACCATGCTCCATGTCCGGGGGGTGACGAAGTAATGGCCGCACCGAAGCGCGGAAAGCAGCACACCCGCTACGGGACCAAGGACTTCACCTTCGAGACCGACATGGGATTCGAAACCAAGCTGATGCAGTCCGGGGCCGTAAGAGCCGTGGTCGCTGCGAAGACCGGGGAAATGGCAGGCAACATGATCAAGGCTGCTCCCCGCGGCCCTCACGTTACTACTGACGCTTACTCGATCAAGAAGAACATCCACCCCTACGTTGAACAGGTCGGGGACGAATGGGTCGGGTACGTGGTCGTGGAGGAGAACGACCGTGCACGGCACGCGATGCTCCAGGAGCGCGGATACCGCGACCCGGCAGGGCGGCGCCACGCAGGCCGCTTTTACCTGAGGTCCGTTCTCCAGAAGGAGAGGGTCGAGTGAGGTCGGATCCAATCCCTCTCCTGGTCAGCTACCTTCGTACGATCCCAGAGATTCCAACAGGTGCCGTCACCGGCACCCTAGTTGGCCGATCCGTGGGTGAAACGACCGTCTACCTCATGCAGTCCGGCGGCTACCGCAGCAGGCGAGACCGCGTCGACCGCATGTACGTCGTCTACGACGTGTACGGCGAAAGCCCGGCTGAGGCCGGCGCACTGGCGTACACCGTCCGGGAATACCTTCTTGAGCAGCTGCCGGGCCAGAGCCTGAAGGGCGTCCTCGTCCTGGACGTGCGCGAAGAAGACGCGCCGAGCTGGCACCCCGACAAGCAGTCTCTGGAACCCGCCTATACCGGCGAGGTCTCTGTGTACCTCGTAGCTGACGACTGAGCAAGCCTAATCATTACTTCCTCGTCGTCCTCCGACCTCTGAAATCCATAGCGCCCGTACCAGGCAGCAAGCTCTTCGTCCGACAAGCCGCCTGGGGCAGGATCAACACTGAGAATCAGGGTTATTCCCTCTGCGTCGGCGGCGCGGCAAACCTCTTTAAGGATTTCGCTTCCCCAGCCCTTACCCCTGTGTTCCGGCCATACAGCGATTTCGGTGAGGATGGCCGGTTCATCTTCTCGGCGGCCCGGTGGCTCAAGGACGCTAGCCGTGGCGGCTCCATCATGCCTGAAATAGATCGCTCGCATGGTTGGACTTTACATCCTCCAGAGCCACCAGTGGCTCTATTTCCCAGAACTCACGGCCCCTTTGGGGCCGTTTTTGTTTTTCCAAGGAGCTCTATGGCCAATAACGACCCCTCGAAGATCCGCTTTGCCCCTAAGGGGGCTGTCTACCTGGCCCCCGCCGTCGGCGCCACGCTGCCCACGGCCGTGGGTGACGGCAAGACCGCCCCGGCCGGCTACAAGTCCCTCGGCTACGTATCCGACGCCGGGGTGGTGATCACCCCCACCGTGACGGCCGACCCGGTCAACGTCTGGCAGAGCGCCGTACCCGTGCTCTTCAACGTCTCCGCAGCCACGTTCACCGTCTCCGCGACCTTCGCCGAGTCCAACGTGAACACCACTGAACTGTTCTGGGGCGCGAGCTGGGTGTCCGTGACACCCGAGGGCGGCGGCACCGCCACCACTTGGCGGCTTGACCTGTCCAGCACTCCCGAGCTCCAGGAGATTTCCCTCGTCGTGGACTGGGGCCAGGGCGATGTGCTGAACCGTGTCGTCATTCCGCGGTCGATGATCCAGGACCGAGGCGCTATCACCCTCGTCCGGAACGCGAACCAGGAGTACCAGCTCACGATCGACGCTCTCGACAGTGACGGCTCCCTCGGCTACGTCCTGACCAACCAGGACATGACGACCGCTCCGTGATCCCCCGGGGCCGTTCCAACTCCCCTGCCGGGGATGGCTCGTAGCCCCCGGACCCCCCTTTCTCGTTCCAGGCCCCCCGCGACGCGCGAGGGGCCTTTTTGCTGCCCCCACCTTTGGAGTTCCCCATGACTGCTGCCAAGAAGACCGCCGCCAAGAAGCCCTCCGCGCCGGCCGAAGAGGTCGTCGTTGTCGAAGAGGTTCCCGACTCGGACGCCGAGCTGGGCGCCGCTGAGGCTGAGGCGAAGGGCGATGAGGTCCTGGTCGAACACGGCGGCAAGACCTATCTCCTGCCGTCCCCCCTGGACTACCCGGTGGACGTCGTCTTCGCGGAGAACGATTTCGAGGCCGTGCGCGTCGTCCTGGGCGAGGCTCAGTGGCAGGAATACCGAAAGGCACGGCCCACCATCCGTGACTTCCAGGACTTCAACCGGAAGATCAACGAGGCGTCGGGAAACTAAATAGGGCTGTCTACATCCTCAGGAAGTTCCCTGGGGAGCTGGAAGCCGACCTGCTCCAGTTCTTCAGGGTCGATCTTCTTGACCTGTGGCGTGGACAGCTCTCCCTACGTCGTATCAACGTCCTGATTGGGTCACTGCTCAATCAGCCGGGCCGCTCCGCCCTCGCGGCAGCGGTAGACGAGTCGGCCGTGTGGTCCGACTCGGAACACATGCTCGCGCAGGTCTCAGACGCGCTTGAGCTTTCCAACTGGCTCTTCTACCAAGCCAATTCCAGCGAGGACGCCGAACCTGTCCCCGCTCCCACCCCCATGCGCCGGCCCGGCCAGGAAGACGCTGCCGCCGAGCCCGCGCAGCCGACCTATGCCTCTACGGAGGAGGTGGTGGATTTCTTCACTCGAATGAACGCTCTCTAAGGGGGATCTATGCCCGAAGCCGGAAGCATCAAGGTCGGTAATGCATGGATCAGGATTACCCCTGAGCTTGATCATTCGCAGATGAAGGCTCAGCTCGAACTGGCTGAGAAGGAAATTGCTGCTTTCAGTGGGAAGCAGCAGACTCTGGCCCGGCAGACGGCCAACCTTCGAGCCAAGCTCGAAGAGTACGTGACCGCACGCTACGGCCAGGAGGCCGCCAAGCGCGTGAAGCTGGAGCAGGCTGCTGCGGCGAACCGTGCGGAATACGCGAAGACCGAGACTGCTGCGCAGATCAAGGCTTTCGCCACGGTCACTGAAGCGGCAGCCAAGGCGGAGCAGGCCCGAGCGGCAGCAGCAGAAAAGGGCGCTCGCCAGCGTGAGCGCGTTGCCCTCAACGCCCGCAACCTCGAAGTCCGTTACGGCACTGAGGTGGCCGCGGCGTACCGCAAGGACGTCGCGGCGATGGTCAAGGACAACAAGGGCCTCTCGATCGTCCGCATCAACGAGGCCGCGCAGTGGTCCGCCGCAGAGATCATCGAACAGCGCAAGGTCGCCGCCGAGAACCTGAGGCAGACCAGGATCCGAGAGGCCCAGGTCAAGACTCTTTCGGCCCTGGTCGTCCGCCAAGCCCAGCTTGAGGCCACGGAAGCGGTCAAGGCCGCCCGTACGGCGCAGGCCGCCTACACCTCGGCGTACACCACCCGCCAGGCACAGATCCTCTCCAACATGAACAGCCTTAAGGCTGCGAGCATCGCCGCGGCCCAGGGCCAGGTCGCTGCGGCTCAGGCCGCGAAGAGGGCTTCCCAGCAGACGGTCGCGGCGAACAACGAGACCGTCAAGGCCCTCCAGGCCAACGCGGGCAAGGCCGAGAAGTCGTGGGGCCGCTCCACTTACAACATGGGCCGGCAGATCAACTCGTTCGGTTCGTCCGTCACGGAACTCGGGCGGAATATTAATTCCAACCTTGTTACGCCTCTGGCTGCGGCCGGGGCCGCGATGTCGGCTCTCGGTATCAGTGCCGCTGACTCGATCGTCCAGGCTCAGACCGCCCTCAAGGGTATCGGTATCTCTAACAAGGACACCTCCAACTTCATCGAGACGTTGAAGGAGTTCGGTGTTCAGACGCCGTACACCGTCGAGGACATGTTCAAGTACGGCTCTCAGTACGCCCGTTCCAACACGTCCCACGGGATGAATTCCAAGAAGGCGTCCACTCGGGCTACTGACCTGGTGCAGGCAGTTGGTGATCTCGCCGCGTACGGCGGTAACACCGACCCCGCCTTGGTTGAGCGGACCCTGAGGGCAGTCGGCAACATCATGGAGTCCGACCGCGCTTCACTCCGTAACGTCCGCACCATCGCGGAAAGCGGTGGCCTGGATATCCAGTCGCTTGCTCAGATGCTCGGCTTCAAAGACCGGCAGATGACCAAGAAGGAAATCGCTGACCGCCAGGCGCAGATGGACAAGATGGGGGTCAACTGGGAGCCGGGCACGACCAGTAAGGCTTCCGGGCAAATGATGCTCTGGATGGCGAAGGCGGCCGAGACCGGCGGTGTGCCTGGTCTGGCAGTCACGGACGCCCTGATTAAGCGAGCTGGAGACATCGGATCGGGCGAGCCCGGTTCACCCGCCCGACAGATGGGTGCGGCCACCATCAAGGGCCGCCTGTCGAACATGTACGAGGCGACCAAGTTCGGTCTAGCCGACATGTTTATTTCCGAAGACAAGGAGAGCGGCCTCTACAGGTATACGGGAGCTGGCGCCGCCCTCATGGGCGACGCCTCCCCTGTCTACGAGAAGAGGAAAAACGGGGACTACAAGCTCGACCAGGACGGCCACCGGATCGTCAAGGGCTACGAGTACGAGGGCGGTCTCCTCGAAACCCTGGGCGGTCTCGGCGCGGACCTGAAGGAGCCGTCCGGCAAGGTCATCGCCGGGCTGTTCGAGAGCCTGACCACCCTCGCGGGCTGGACCGAGTCCGCAGTGAAGGTCTTGAAGGAGAACCCCGGCATCACCGACGCCGTGGTCGAAATCGGAAAGTGGGCCGCCCTCGCCGGTGCAGGCGCTCTTGCTCTGGGTCTCCTGATCAAGACCTTCGGCCTGCTGACCAAGGCGCTCTCTCCCGTCGCCATGCTCGCCAAGGGCCTGTTCAAGACCGTCAAGGGCACCGCCAAGATCGGCAACCAGGTAGCCCGAGGGGCCTTGGGCTCGGATGGCGACAGCTACCGGGACCGGTACCGCAACGCACGGACGGCGAGCCACGGCGGCGACAACCGCAGCCTTGGCCGGCGTGCGCTCGACTCGGTGCGGGGACGCAACTCCCAGGTCGATGAGATCCAGGTCAACACCGACCGGGCCAAGCAGAAGATCAATGAACTTGACGCCGAGATCGAGAGTCTGCGGACCAAGATCCGGAACTTCAAGGGTGAGAACTTCAACGAGCTGGCTGCCCACCTCGCCGGTGCAGACTCAAGCGTCAAGGCTGCGGCGGAGAAGGCCGCGAAGGCCGTTCGGGGGGCCGACACCGCCACCACCAACCTCAAGGGGCTCAAGCTCCAGGTCCTCGGGGACGAGTTCAACAAGGTCACGGAGAACACCAGCTCACTCAAGAGCCAGGTGAGCCGGGCCGCCGCCAGGGTTTCGGACCTGAACGGCAGGGGTCTCGGGGACCTGGACGGCGAGCTGACCGACGCCAAGGGGAAGTCGAAGTCCTTGGACGCCGCGCTCAGCGCGGCGGCGAAGCAGGCCGGGAACCTCAACGGGAAGTCGCTGGGGAAGATCAAGGGGCAGGTCGACCACGTCAAGAACGCGGCCGACTCCGCCACAGACAAGGTCGGCGGCGGTAAGTCGTCCCTGATCTCCCGAGTCGGCCAGCTCAACGCGATGAGCACGAGTTCGGTCGTCCAGCAGATCAAGAAGCTGAAGGACGCCCTCGATGACGCGGGCGGCAAGGCGAGGACACTCAACGACCGGCTCGCCAACATCTCCGCTCACGCCCCCGGGCGTGGTGGCAGCGGCAAGAAGACGAAGAAGGCCCTCGGCGGCGTCCTCCCGGGCTACACCCCGGGCCGCGACGTCCACGTGTTCAGCAGCCCCACGGCTGGCGAGCTTCACCTCTCCGGAGGTGAAGCGGTCATGCGCCCCGAGTTCACGGCCGCGGTGGGCGCCGACGAGGTCAACCGGATCAACGCGGCTGCCAGAGCCGGCGGAGTCGGTGGCGTCCGGGCCGCGATGAAGTTCGCCAAGGGCGGTGTCCTGCAAAGGCTCGGTCTCGGGGGCATCGATGACGCCATGCGGACCTTCAACATGGGGCCGGACATTCTTGGTGCGACAGGAGCCGCAAGCCTCTACAGCTCCTCTGATGCCCTCGGGGGACCTACCCGCCAAGGAATCCAGGGAGGCGGAAAGGGCGGCACGCATTTCGTCGGCTCTGATGTCGGCGCAAAGTTCCGCGGGCAGTACGACTTCCTGACCCGTGACGTCTTCGATCTCCTGAGGAAGGCCAAAGTTCCCTCCGGCTGGTCTCAGGCAGTCGGCATTGTCGGAGGAGCCCTATCTCCTGTCTCAGCTGAATATTTCTGGGATGACGTGTGGAAGGGCCAGGGCAACGCCCTCGAACGAGGACAGACCTACCTCTCCCACATGTTCTCTCCGAAGACCTTGCAGAAAATCGTGTCCAACCTTTTCGGTGGCGGATGGGATTCACTGAAGGGTCTCTGGGAGGCCGGTAAGAGGCTCGTCACCGACCCCATTGGGATGATCAAGGACAGCATCAACGGCGTCTGGGAGGTCTCGAAGAACTCGTACAACGGCTTTGTCGAGAATGTCACCGGGTTGCGCGAAATCTGGCAAAACCCGATGGCTTACGGCTCCCAGGTAGCTGGAGAGATCTACGAGACGGCCAAGGAAAATCTGCCGAACCTGGACAAGCTCTTCGATTTCAGCGGGAAGGGACTCAGCTCCTCCCCTCCGGAGCTTGACGGCATTCTGGGAGACGCAACGGTATCCCCAGGCACAGGGGATTCGGTCACCCGCTGGACGCCGCTGGTCAAGATGGTACTGGCCCAACTGGGGCTCCCCCAGAGCGACTTGGGTCTGGTCCTCCACCGCATCAAGGTCGAGTCCGGAGGAAACCCGAAGGCCATCAACAACTGGGACATCAACGCCAAGAACGGTGTCCCGAGCCAGGGCTTGATGCAGACGATCCCTCCGACCTTCGCAGCCTATGCAGGGCCGTACAGATCCCGAGGCATCACTGACCCCCTGGCCAGCATCTACGCCGGATTGAACTACGCCACCGATCGCTACGGTGCGAACTGGCGAAGGGCACTGAGTGGAACTCAGGGCTACGCCGGCGGAACAGATGGGGCCGCCCGGGGCTGGGCCTGGGTTGGTGAGGAAGGCCCGGAACTCGTGAACTTCAGCGGCGGGGAAACCGTCCTGACCCACGAGGACAGCATGTTGGCCTCGGCCAACGTGCAGAGGGGGTACGCCTCGGGCACGTCGAGCACCAGGACCACGGGCCTGGCTGCCGACGCGAAGAAGGGCGTCTCGACGCTGAACGCCGCGGTGAACAAGCTCTACTCGATCATCACCAAGGCGTTCACCTCGAACCGGATCGGGTCGGGGACCGCGAACAGCCTGAACAAGTGGCTGGACAAGCAGAACAAGACGCTTCAAAAACTTGTGGCTCAACGGGCGACTATTGCCACCAAGCTCAAGGCCGCTAACACCAAGCTGGCAGACGTCAAGGCGCAAGAAAGCGAAATGGCGACGTCCATCGCGGACAGCACCAAGCAGGAACGTTCCCTCACGGGATTGTTCAATTCAGAAGGTGTGTCATTCTCCTCGGCCCTGTCTGGTCTGAAGGATCGCCTGAAGGCGATCAAGTCCTTCCAGTCCAACATAGCCAAGTTGTCCAAGGCGGGCTATTCAAAGGAAATCATTGCAGAGGTCGCCAATGCTGGTGTCGAACAGGGCAGCGCTATGGCGAAGGAACTGCTGACTGCGTCCAAGTCGCAGGTCAGCCAGTTCAATTCCGTCTACTCCGCAATCGGAGCTGAATCGACAACGCTAGGCAAGTCGGTCGCAAAGACCTACTACGCCACTGGCAAGAAGGCTGCTCAGGCTCTCGTCGACGGACTGACCGCTGAGGACAAGAGGCTCACAAAGGGCATCGAGAAGTTGGCGGCCAGCATCGAAAAGAGATTCAAGAAGAGTCTCAAGATCAGCTCCAAGTCCCCGGTGGACTCCTCCCTCGCCGCTCTACTGACCTGGCTTACGGGCCAGGGCCAGGCCGTGAAGGGCGGTGGAAGCACCTCGAAGAAGAAGACGACCAGGACGACCACGACCTATTCGACGGACTCTAGGGGGCGGAATGTCACGACGGTCACCACGACCACGACTGACCCCGCTAAGGGAACTACCACAACAGTCACCAAGCGGACTGTCGGCGGCAAGACCACGACATCTACCAAGGTCAGCAAGATCAAGGGATATGCGACCGGTACGCGGTCAGCAGCTCGGGGTGTGGCGCTTGTCGGAGAAAAGGGACCTGAGCTGATCGATTTTAAGGGCGGGGAGCGTGTCTACCACGACCAGGACACCGCCCGAATGATGGGACCTCGCTACGAGATCCATATTCATGAGGCCAAGGCCGAGAACACCACTCAGGCCGTTCTTCGCGCGATGCAGTACGCGGAAACGATGGCCGCCCTCTGACACAAGGAGTGCTACTGAAGGAGTGCTAAATGCCTATTCCCGCACGCTCAATTACCGTCGACCGCTCCGACTCCAGAGTGGTCTACCCGGTCCCTGAGCGGTGGCAGCGCACCTACGTGTCGATTCGGGGCCGAAACGGTGAGGGGGAGGAGATCCCCCTCACCGGCTTCCAGGGAGGCGCCTGGCCGGCCCTGGTGTTGCAGCCCGGGGCAACAGGTCTCGACCTCCCCCCGTACGCAGTCCACATGGACGAGTCCCCGAACCTCGACGGGGCGATGGTCCGGGGGGCCAGGGCCTCGGCCCGTCAGATCCTGCTCCCCGTCTTCGTCTACGGGATCGACCGCAAGACGCTGCGGCAGTTCAAGGCGAAGTTGGCTGGCGCCCTCAACCCCCGGCTCGGGTACTCGGTGCTGACCTTTATCGAGCAGGGCGGGGAACCGCGGCGGCTGAAGTGCTACTACGTCGGGGGCATGGAGGGCAGTGAGGCCGTGGACGCCTCCGGCTTCACCTGGGTCTCGTACGGGATCCAGCTCACTGCGGCCGACCCCTACTTCTACGGCGACACCGAGACGGCCGCCTCCTGGTCCTTCGGGACGGACCAGCCCTTCCTTGGAAACTCGTTCCTTCCGATCACGCTCGCCAAGGGCACCGTTTCCAAAGGGTCTCTCACCATCGAGAACCCGGGCGATATCGAAGCCTGGCCCGTATGGGAGATCACGGGGCCGCTCAAGCGATTCAAGTTCACGGGGCCAGACGGCACGAGCTTCGGCATACCTAATCAGCCGAGCAGCATAGACGCCCTCCCCGCAGGGCGGACTTTGACGGTGGACTGCCGCCCCGGATACAAGACCGTCTCGGACAACACGGGAAAGATTTATTTCCCCATGCTGTCCGCCAATCCCTCTCTCTGGTCGGTGCCCCCCGGCACCTCCACCGCTCAAGCCGATCTCCTCGCCGGAAGTGGCACGCCCACGGTGAAGATGACGCTCTACCCACGCTATTTGACTTACTGACATGAGGTGCACATGGGATACCGAGTGGAGGTACGAGATGCTGCCCTGAACCGAATAGGAATCATCGACACCTGGATTTCGATGGACCTAGTGGTCCGGTACTGCCAGCAAGGTGCCTGGCAGATGCTCGTAGCTGCGGGAACTCCTCAGGCTGACCTTCTCCAGAAGGGCGGCGGAGTTGCCATCTATCAAGACGGCGTCGATCTCCCCATTCTCACAGGGCAGATCGAGAGCTTTCAACACTACTGGACGAGCAGCCAACACACCTCGCTGGGCTCCCTGTACTTCGGCGGTAAGTGCGACAACAAAATTGCTTACAACCGTCTGGCATTCCCCGACCCGACCAAAGCGGCAACTCAGCAGTGGCAGGCCAACGACAACGGTCGAGCAGTTTCCGGCCCCGCCGGCCACCTCGTCTGGAACGAACTGGATAAGGCGATGGGGGCCGGCGCCCTGCCGAACCGCCGCTCGGCCGGCGTGGTCATCGGCAACGACGTGTCATTCGGCAAGGTCGTCTCTGACAACCTTCAGTGGGATGTCATCGGAACAAAGCTCGAATCATGGGTCGACACCACGACCACCGGCTATCGGTTCCTGTACGACCCGAACACCAAGAAGATCGGTCTGAGCCTCTTCACTCCGCGGGACCGCTCCAAGGAAGTCCGATTCAGTAAGGAACTCGGGAACCTCCGAGAATTCACGTGGTCGCTCAATGCTCCTACCGTTACACGAGTCATCGTGGCCTGCCAGGGGACCGGCAAGGGCCGGTATCTGTATCAGCAGATCGACAGTGCGACCGAGGCCGAGTGGGGCCTTGAAATTGAAGTCTTCCTGGATCGCAGGGACCTTCCCCTCAAGGCCGACCCCTCTACGGGGCTCCCCATCAAAGCGGATCTCTCCGTGACCGATGAGCAGTTCACCACGGCTAAGCAGGCGGTGGTGGACGCGGCCACAGAGGCACTTAGCACGGGCGCCAAGAGCGGCAATTTCCAAATCTATCCCGTCGATACCCAGCAAGTCAGGTTCGGGCGGGATTACTTCGTTGGCGACATCGTCACCGTCTCTATCGACGGAGTCGAGTACACCGACATTGTCCGCGAGGTCTCCATCACCGTCGATCAGGGCGGAGACACCGAAACCGTGAATCCGACCATCGGTGAACAAGGATCGGGTAACCCGCTCAATCTCTACAAAACTGTTTTCGACATGCGCGAAAAGCTGCGAAAACTTGAGGCGAGGATGTGATGTATGGCTGAAATCTCCTATCCGTTCAACGCGGATAACGCGACCACGGGAGCTACAAAGGCTGTATCAGAAGTGCAGTGGCAAAACATGGCCCACCTGTGGGGCGGGGACCGCATCGACCGTTCTCTTTCCGGTCAGGCCAGTGCCGCCGCTCTCCCGTTCTCCGGGAAGGTCGTCAACGTCAGCACGGTCCAGATCGGCCCGGGAAAAGCGTGGGTAGGAGGTTTCTATTACGAGTTGACTTCCGCTCTCAATCTGACTGTCGCTGCGAATACCGCTAACACTCCCCGCAAGGATCTTGTCGTCATTCGGGCCGACATGTCCAAGCCTTCTGTGAACTTGGCTGTCCGGAAGGGCACCAACGCCGCCACGCCCCTGGAGCCGGCTCCGGTAAGGCAAGCGGGAGGCGTGTGGGAAATGCCTCTTTACGAGATCAGCCTTCCGGCCAACGGCGGCCTCCCCGTGCTCGCCTCCCGCGGCCCGTACAACATCCCTGACCCCGTCGCCTTTCCATGGAACACCGCGCCTTCTGCGGCGCTCATGCCAAAGAACACCTTCGCTTACGACATGGACAGCAACGGGCCGGAAGAGATCGCGGAGTATTTCAACTACTCGGACAAGCCGCGAATCACCAGGCAGCTAGGCCCAACACGCAAGTACACCCCGAACCTTGTGAACGCAACCGCCCTCCAACAGGGTCTCGCTGTTCGGGAAGGCAGGTACCGGTGGATCGGCCCCAGCACCGTTTGGTTCTCCATGAGGATCTTCGCGCGGACTATCGATATCAAGCACAGTGAAGCGAGCTGGTATTTGGGGGTCAGTCTCCCTGTGGCCGCGTCTGCTGCCGTTGGGCAGACCTTCCACGGCATTGTTCAGAATACCGGCCCGCGCGGCCCTGCGTCCGGTATGCCGAACTACTTTCAGCTCACCGGCTGGACACCGCTGGGTAAAGCGACGACCACATTGATTCTGCTGTACCCCAACCACAAGAACCTCGCCGCCGGCCTCGATGGGCTTCCTATGCTCCCCGGCGGTTCAAGCTTGGTCATATCCGGCGTCTATGAAGCTGCCGACTTCCCGCAGTAAGGAGTATCCACTTGGCACGAAACCCTTTTGGTGGCACATCAGCAGATACGGCAGAGGACGCCTCTGGGACACGAATACCCGGTGCGGTCGGAACCGTCTGGGACGGCCCGTCAGAGGGAGCTGCGCAGGTAACCGATCTACTCGACGCCGAATTCGCCCCCGTCTCCGCAGTAACGGCCGACGCTGACGGAATGATCCCGTCCTTCTGGGGCCCCGAGGCCGCCGAGACGCTATGGATCAGCTTTGGCCTTTCCAGGGTCGCACTCGTCTCTACAAACGTCGGTGAGCGCCTGGCGGCGCACACAGCTGCCGTGGACCCTCACGGGTCTCAAGCGGCGTCGACGGCGGAGCTCAACGGCTTGCGGGGAACCCCGGGGGGCCTGGCCACCCTCGATGTCTCTGGGCGGGTTCCTTCGAACCAGCTCCCTGTGCTCACTCCCAAGATGCTGGACTGGATCAGCGTCACGTCGGCCCCGTACGGGGCGACCGGTGACGGCACCACCGATGACACCACCGCCATCCAGGCCGCCATCAACGCAGCCGGCAACGGCGGTGTGGTGTATTTCCCCAGGGGCGTCTACCGAACGTCCCGCCCCCTCGACCTTCCCCGAGGGGTCACGCTCACGGGCTCCCACTCCAACTTGATGGTCGGGCCTGGCATGGGCAAGACGGATTACCCCTGTTACATACAGGCCCTTCCCACCTTTACCACCGGGGCCATGATCACCATCATCGGTGACGCGGATGGGACGCACCCCGCCATCAATGGCGAGCAGAGGCTCTACAACCTGATGCTGGACGGGTCCCAGGTAACTTCCGGGAATCTGGACGGCATTTACGCCAAAGGCAATGTTCAGAATATTGTAATGCGGGATGTATGCATTCGAGACATGCCGAATAACGGCATCATCACCGGATCGAACAGCAAGGGCGAGCTTCCCTACTCCTGGCGCCTCCATTCAGTCATGGTGGATAACTCTCACAGCAACGGCTATGTTTTCACCCGCAATACGGACCTTACGATGATTGATTGCCAGGCTATTGGTTGCTGGGCTGTAGGCTTCAAAATCACGAACTGCGCAAACAGTACCTTTAGCGTCTGCCGCGCCGAGTGGACCGGGTCTCACGGATTCCACTTCACGGGTGCATGGGGGAACTGGCCTGGTAGCGGTTCAGCCACTATCTCCGCCTGTTCCACCGACCGCTGTGGGCAGGATGGCGTACGTATTGATGCAACAGGAAACGGGCCTTTCATTGTGAACGCCCTTATGACCCGCCGTGACGGCCGCAACGGCGGCCCTGGTGGGGGCGCCTTTGCGGGCCTCGCTCTCCTGAACCGAGCACCCGTTGTCGTCACTGGTCTCACGTGTTACGTGGGAACGGATGACGCTGGCACGGCGGGCACATCTCCCCAGTACGGCGTGCGGATTGCGGGTGCCCGGGATGTGACTGTCGTTGGTGGCTATCTTCACGGCGCTACTGCTGGTGTTTTCCAGGAGGGCACCAACGAACGAATCCGGCTGACGGCTATCACCACTGTGGCAGGCAACAACTACGCGGAGAACCGCGTTCAGTCGCCCCAGTAGGAGCCCTATGACACTTACGCAAGCTCTGCCCGCACTCGGCACCCTCGCTTCTCTTGCCGCCGCCCTCGTGGTCGTTCTCGCCGCTTATCGGACGAGCGCCGCGAAGGTCTGGCGTGAGGAGGCTGAGGCCCAAAAGACCCGCGCCGACCGCCTTGAAGCATCTCTCAAGGAAATCAACACTCGCCTCTCTCGAATCGAGATCGAGAACGAGCGCCTGGTCCACCTGCTCACTTCTCTCGACCCTACCAAGCTCGCCGTCATTCGGCTCACCACACCACCCTCGGAGGATGATTAATGGCAGTACCCATGACCGCTGATCAGTTCGTCACCACGCTCAAGGCCGAAGGTCTTAACGTCAAGGAACATTCAGGCTGGCGCACCAACAACCGCAACCATAAGGGCAAGTTCGACAATGTGAACGGTGTGGTCATCCACCACACCGCAGGCTCTGATTCCCTGAACTTCGTATTCCGGGGGACTTCGGCACTTCCCGGCCCCCTGTGCCACACCTATATGTCCAAGAGCGGCACCGCGACCATGGTCGGCAATGGAAGGGCCAACCACGCCGGAACTTTTGCCCAGAACGCGCATGACGCAGTTGTTGCCGAGTCGTCCAAGCACCCGACCCCGAGCCGGTCCGAGCCGGTTGACGGCAACCGTCACTATTACGGAATCGAGGTCGAGAACCTGGGCGACGGGACCGATTTCTATCCGGCGGCTCAGTACCATTCCGTCGTCCTTTGGGCCGCGGCGATCTGCCGATTCCACAAGTGGTCTGCGGATTCCGTGATCGGCCACAAGGAAGGCACTGGTCGCAAGATCGATCCGAAGGGCCCGATTGGCTCCGCCAAGGGTGAGCTCTGGGACATGGACGAATTCCGTAAGGACGTCGCTGCCCAGCTCAAGAAGGGTCCGGGAAAGACCCCGGCGCCCTCCAAGCCCTCCAAGCCCTCCAAGCCCTCCAAGCCCTCCAAGCCGAGCGTCCCGCCGTTTCCTGGCCGGCAGCACTTCAAGGCCGGAGTGAGCAACACCTACGTCACCCAGCTCGGCAAGCAGCTCGTCAAGAAGGGCTACGGGCGCTACTACGACGTTGGTCCGGGTCCCCGTTGGTCGGCCGCCGACCGCGCGGCCGTGCAGGCGTTCCAGAAGGCACAGAAGTGGTCTGGTGCCGACGCAGACGGATACCCCGGCCCGACCACTTGGAAGCGCCTCTTCAGCTAAGGAAGTTCCTATGCGCAAGTTTCTTTCCGTACACGGAGTACGCATCTATTCCGTGCTCGCCGCGCTCGTTCCGGCACTCCTAGTCCTCTGGCCCAGCGTCCCGTGGGAAGCCATCGTTGCTACGTCTGCGGCCCTCCTCGGTGTCGGTGTGGCTGCGGCCACCCACGAGGACACCAAGACGATCCGGGCCTCGTACCAGGAGAGCCCGCTTGGCAAGGCGGCCAACCACTCGCCAGAGTAAGTAGCGGGTTGTTGATCTTAATCACAAAAGCGGCCCCCTCCATGTGGAGGGGGCCGCTTTTGTGTTTCTACTGCACGTAGGTTGGATAAAAGCCGTGGGCCGGGCCGACTGGGATTCCGGCCTTATCAATTTCCGTACGGTCAGAATTCCTGACGGCTTGAGCCTCTTTACCGCTGGGCTTCGCGTAATAGTATTTACGTGCAACTTCAGACAGGGCGGTCTCCAGGGTGGTCCACGCGGCCATTGTCTCCGGCGTCTTCAGCCGATCTTTCGCCTCCTGCAAGACTGCCCAGGCTTCACAGATGTCGATCGTTGCCGAGTTCGGAGGCGGCTCATATGTGTGCATGGAGTTATCTTCCGTCTGGCCACCTGTCGCCGCAAGCAAGTTGCACAAAGTTGCACGGTCAGGCAACCACCGACACCCCACACAGCAGCGAGGTCGAGGCCCCCAATGGTGGGGGCCTCGACCTCGCTGTTGCAGTGGATCAGTTGAGCCCAAGCCTCGTAATTTCAGCGTCGGCCCACAGGCCGGCTGTGGTCTCGTCGCCGGAGTCTCGTATCTCGCGGGTGAGCCCGTACGATTCGATGGTTTCGACGGCCCAACGGGTTTGCCCGGACTCGGGATCTTTGAACTCCGTGAGGCTAACACTCTTGCCCCCTCGCTCTCTGTGCCGGATAGGTTCTGCGACTGCTATCCGTCGCAGCTTGTCCAGCTTTCGCATCTCAGGCGAGGGAGGTCTTCCCGTCCCGATCCCGTTCGGGTCGGCCATCTTGGAATTGCTCATAACGCACCCCGGGCCCCGCCGTTTCTACGGCGGGGCCCTTCTTTTCGTTCCACTGGCCCCCGAGAAATGACGCGGGCCCTCGTGAATGTTTGACTGGTCAGCGTCCACAATACGGCTTCGAGCAGATACTTCCCAACTGTTGCCAACTCGACAAAGATGCAACCGAAGCCCGCACTTGTTGATCTTCCATTGAGAACGATCAAGAGTGAGTCAAGCACCCAGCGCAGTTGGGTAGTTGTCTGGCTGACACGCAGGCGGCCGACGAAGCTATCCTCCTGTTCCGCCTGGAACCTCATCAGCCGTTACGCGTACGAATGTGAAGATCCGAGTCCGGCCTGTCGTCTCATCACGGCCGTATCGCGTATGCGACTCGGTAACGGTCACGTCGTGGTCATGCAAAGCGATACGGTCGCCCTTATCCGGGATCGGCAGTATCCCCGGCACGTCCAGACACATCAACTCCGTCTGCTCTGGCGACATGAACGTCATCGCGTGAGTGGGTAACTCGCCGCTCTCCGGCCTCGTCCAAGTCGCATCTTCGGCGCTACCAATCGCGTCATATGTAGTCATGCGTTTCCCCGCCTCCTTGGCTCGCCCGAAATAATGTCTGTATGAGAGCTTCCTGAGCAAGATGCTTCAGCTCGGTTCGAGCGAACTTCGGGTCAGCCATGGGGGTGCCACGTTCTTCGAGACGCGGTTCCTGTACGATGCCCCTCGGAGTGGCCCTGACCATTTAGCCTGGACAGGGCCACTTCTCTTGGGCGTCGCTCTACTTCCGCGTAAGACGCCACTCCTCGCACCGACGAGTCCAGTAGCGCCGGGCGGCCTCGGTGTCGCCCTCCTCCGCCAGCTCCACCCAGTTCTCGGGCACCTCGTAGAACCGGCTCCCGACCACAGGCTTCGCCGCGGGCTCGACGGGGGCCGGCGCAGCTTCGGCATCGCGAGGTTCGTCGGGCGACTGCACGAGCTCCGGCTTCTGCTCGTTCAGCGGGCCCCAGTGGATCAGGTTCCTCAGGGTGCCGGTCATCAGCTGGTCGGAGGTTCCGAACCGATAGATGGCGTACTTACCTTCCCCGATGTAGATCACCTCCGCCTTTACCCACTGGCCCGGCTTCGGGTTGAACCTTCCTGCTTTGCCGCCGAACCACATAACACGTGGCGTCGGCCTGTTCCGCGTGGGAAGGTAGCCAACCTCCTTCAACGTGGTCTGGTAGACCCGCTCCGGGCCCTCCTCATCGGGTGCCAGGGCCTCGCCCCCGTAGATCCCAGCGAGCTGCTTGAGCTGCTGCCCGATGCCGCCCTTCAGTGGCGCTTCCACGTCTGCCCAGATCAGTCGGGCGGCGTTCACGTACCGCTCTCCGCCGAGGACCGTGACGTGCGCGCCCGTAAGCCCCAGTTCCTCGACCTGCCTCTTCACGGTCGCAAGCCGGATGCTGCCCTTGTCGCCCGGCCGCACGTCGTAGTTCTCGATCTCCTCGGAGAGGGGAATCAGCCCGTACTTCGCGCTGAGGACCATCGTTGCGCCGTCCATGACCTCAGCGGCCATCAGGCAGGCGGTGAAGTAGTTCCCGGTGTAGCGTTCGTCGGCGCGGATCTTCCCCGCGTGCTGCGACTTCTTCCCGCCGCAGGCGACCACGACCAGGCGCTTCGGTTCCGCCTCGACCTCGACCTCGTCCCGGCCGTGAATGGCCTCCATGAAGTCCGGTGTCTGATCTTCGGGGGCTGCCTGCACCACGTCTTCGACCACCAGCCGGGGGTATGCCTCGCGCTGCTCCTTCGCGCTGTTGAGGCCGTCCTTCCCGGCGTAGTCGATGAGGCCCTGGTCGTGTGCCGCCCGCCACTGCTTGAGGTGCGCGGTTCCTGACGGCGTCAGCCGGAAGTATCGACGCCCGTCGCGGGGAGAGTACATGAGCCATCCGCGCGCCCACAGGTCGAGCGCACGTGTGCGATCTACCGGCTTGCCTCTGCCCCAGCCGTCCGAGATGTAGAAGCCCTTGGGATCTTCGATCAAGTCGTGGGCGCCATCGTCGTCGACTGCGCCCAGGAGAGCTATCTGCGCCTCGCTGAAGCCGAAGCCCCGCAGGACTTCCAGTTCCTCCTTCGGGATGAACACCTTCTCGGGGCGGTCGCTGGTCAGGCGGATACTCGCGCCCTCAGGCAGCTCAGGCTTTCGCGGACCGGACTCGGGGGCCTGGCCCTCGTTGTCGCCGGCCCCGAGGTAGCCGTTGATGAGCCTCATCGTCTTCTCGTACGGCTCGGTGTGCGTCGCCGCGAACTTCCGCGCAGCCCGTGCTGCTGCGGGCTGGGGATGGGAGTCGGCCCACGGGGTGATCGTCTCCAGCAGTGCCCCCAGCGTTTCGGCCCGGACCCTGCCGCGCCCGCCCGACGTCGACCAGCCCATACGGCCCATGTCGGTCTGGATGACCTCCGACTTCCCCTCAACCCAAGGCTTCTGCCCGTACGTGGGCTTGAAGTGCACGGCGAGGCTCTTCGGCATCTTGACCTCGTGCCGGATCTCCCTCGGGTCGTCCGGCTCGTACTCCAGTTCGAACTTAAGCATAGACTTCGCCGCCATGACGTTGTTGCCGTTGTCGCTGGCGAGCCACGCTCGGGCTATGTCAATGGCGGAGCCGACCGCATCGTTGGTCAGGTGGAGGTCGATGGTGTTGAGGGAGTTCATTCCCTTCGCCTCCAGCTCCGCAGCGCCGTCACGGCTTGCGTCCAGGAGGTCTTGTTCTCCCTTGGTATTCGGCGTCAGGTTCTTGAGCACGTGCCGGCGAATCTGTCCGGGGACAGGGAGGGTGATGAGCTTCGGCATGTCTGAACTCCTAATTACTTGTGCTTGGACTTGTGAGACGAGCTTTCAGGGATCGAGCGGTCCAGGAGGTACACGCCCCAGAATCCCCGGGGAAGCGGTTCCATCTGCATCCCAAATCGATCAGTCATGCCCAGCTTCCGAATCTTGGAAGCCCACTCTTCAGCGACCTCGAACGCCATCCCCGATGTAGGCTCCTTGGCGATCAACTCGAACCGCTTGGAAGGCCGAGTAAAGACGTCGGACTTCCGCTTGGTGCACGAACTCATTCCTAAATCAGCCCTTCAAAGATGTTGCTGGCGACCGGCGGGTTCTGGGTCGGCTTCGCCCGACCTCTGAGGTGGTCAATGTCGATCACCGTCGCTTCCGGCCGCCTAAGCTCCTCGGCCTCGGTCTCGATCAGCTCGTACATGATCGAGGGGGCTCCGCGGCCTCCCGTCTTCTCGGTCCACGACTTCACGTCGTCCATGCCCTCGACCGTTTCCTTCAGGGCAGCCGCGTTCAATTTCCCCCACAAGGGACGCAGCAGATCGGACGACTTCGCCTTGCCCCCGTACCGCTTCAGCACGTCTCGGACCAGCTCTTCAGGCGTCTTCATCGGCTTGGCCCCCTCGCTGTTGTTGGCCGCGTCCTTCACCAACTTCTCGACGCTCGCCATGGAGTAAGAGACGAAGCTCCAGGCCGCCTCGACCGCGTCGCGGCTGATCTCCTCCGTCATCTCCGTAGCGCTGAGCACGGCGGCGACCCGCTGAACCTGTTCCGGGGAGCGCTCCATGTACGACGCCAGCAGCTCGGGCAGCTCGGCCATCCGGTCCTCGACCAGGGCGCGGATCTCGTCGTACCGCTCGCCGGCCTCGGCGCTGAACCGCATCGTCCTGTCCTCTTCCAGGGCCCAGTTGTAGGCGTCCTTGATCGCGGAGGTATCGGGGAGGACCCATTTGTTGTTGTACGGGAGCATTTTCGACCGTTCGACCAGAACAGGGAGGAGCCTGTTGTAACTGCCTCCCAGGGCCTCACTCGAAGAGACGTACTTGCCCCACTCTCCAGGCGTGATGTGCGCGTGGAAGCCCAGCAGGGGCTGAGCAACAGACTGGAGGCCGTCCTTCTTGGTCCGGTTCGATATCGGCTTGCCATCCCATGCCGTACGAAACAGGGTGCTGAACTTGCTGCACTTTTTTTGAGTTTTGAGCACTGCTGCCCACTCCTCTTCGAGGAGGATGCAGCGGCCGTCAATGCCTCCGTCCGCGCCCATCGTGTCCAGTTCCAGGCCCGCCAGCATGTCTACCAAGGAGGGGCCACTTGCCACCCCGGACCGCTTGCGGGAATGAATGAATCCCCCGATCGACTTGCCCAAGACGGCGGTTGCCGTTCCGAGCGCATACCCCTTGCGCCCGATGGCACTTCGGCCGGCGAGTACGGTCCAGACCACGACGGGACGGCGATCCTCGCTGCGGACGCGGCGGCTGATCGCGGCGGAGTACAGCGAGAGACTGGCCGCCCACACGCCGATGGGGTCGGCCTCGCTCGTCGGCATGGCCGCTTCGATGGCCTCGCCCAGAGGGCCGAACTTCATCTGCTCAAAGGTGGTCATTGAGATAATCCCTCCTTTCTCGGTTAGGCGGCGAGGGAGGTATCGACCGCAGGCGCCAGCGCCGCGGCGAGCTGGTCCCGGAATCGGTCTCCGTGCTCGTCGCACAGGTCGTAGCCGTCTTCCATGATCTTGAGCGTCACAGTGCCCGCGACCTCCAAACCCTTCTTCGAGCAGGCGTCGCACGTCACGGTCTCAACCACCTTGCGGGCCATCATTGATCCTTTCTCGCGCATCATACATTCAAGTTTTGATCGTCACGGACTCAAGTAAAAGTCCATGGCAGGAGACCGGACTTCGCCCGGTCTCCACCACGGCCCCTTATTTGGCCAACTACCGCTTGTCGCCTCGGTATATGTCACCTTCGATGTACGTGATCATCGATCCGTCCGGGGCCTTCATCGCGTACCAGTACGCCGCCCGGAACCACACGGTCCCCCAACCCGCAGTTAGGAGGGATTCACGTACCGTTCCCTCTCCACCGCTGCCGCCAAAGAATCCGTCACCTGCGATGGAGTCGTGGCCGTAAGGGTTCCGCTCCCTCGACAGGATTTCCATCACATCGTCGGCCCCCTTCGCCGCCGTCAGCTCCTGGAGCTGTTCCTTAATGGCAATCCAGAACGGGTCAGACATTGGGGACCCCCCTGCTCTTGCTCCAACTACCTGTGGCTGCGGGGTTGATTGCTTCTTGAATGCAAGCGGCGGACTCCATGCCCCGCCGACGGATCTCTTGGACCCAGTCGGGATGAAGGAACGTCCCGTCAGCCGGCCAGCGGGGCTCTACCTCGTCAATCCACGTCGACCAGACCTCGGGAGTCTGCGCAGCGAGCGACGGGTGATCGATCTCCCACAGCAGAGACCGAAGGGCGTGCGCCTGGTCTCCGCGCGGCGCGTAACCTGACCAAGCCGTGTAGTACTTGGCCACCAGATCCCGGATGCGCTTGGCCTCCACGTCAGACACCAGCCACCCCTGCCCTCCGGCGAACTGCCCTGCGGGCACCCTGGTAGTCGAGAGCAACCCAGCGGACGAAATCCGCGGCAGCCGTGTCCGGGCAGTAGTAGACGTTCGCCCGCTCTCCGCACTCCGCGAAGACGGCGGTGAGCGCCGAGAGCCGGGCCGCAGGGGTGTCGAGCCGAGCCGCATTCGCGGCCTGCGCGCCCAGCTGGGTGAGGTCGAGGTCCAGGCGGTTCATCGCGCTCACGCCGCCGCCCCGTACTTCTCTCGGTCCTCGCGGCTGATCTCCATTGGGCTGAGCCACTTGAAGTGGGAGAAGAGTGCGAGGGTACGTGTGAGCCGTGCCGACAGGGTTGTTCCGGGGGCCAGGCCCCTCATCACCAACCCCTCGAAGTCCGGGGGCTGAGGGGTGTAGTCGATTGCCCTCGCCGTCAGGCACAGGTACTCGTCCCCAACCAGCAGGTCACCGTTGGCCGTGAGGAGAGAGACCTTGTACTCCTTCTCCCCCGGCGTCCATTCGACCGTGACGACGATGTTCAACAGGTCATCGGGTATCACCCCGATGGCGATATTCTTCATATTCCCTTTGCCTCCTTGTATGCATCCACGACCTTGCGGGGGATACGGCCCCGCGTGCCGACGAAGTAGCCGTTCTCCCGGCCCCACGCGCGCATGTCCTTCATAAGCCATGCGTGATGTGCGGCACGCGCTGCGGCCTCGCGGCGTTCAACCGCTATTCGACCCCACTTCGCACGTTCTGCCTTCTCCCGCGCGACCTGTACGAGATAAGCCGGGTAGCGGTCATTGAAGAGCCGTATTTCCGGCGAGAGGAGAGCCGAGCGGTCCCCCTCTTTACGAACACCCCAGAGGACCAGGTGATCCCGGATGAGGTCCGGGCTTTCCCTTAGGTCATTCATTCTGAGATACCGATCGACCCTAGATTCCGCCAAAGCCCGAGCGGACCGGTAGTGCATGTTCTCGTGATACCTGGACGTGAGAATGTTCAGGTATACGGAGCTGCCGCTTTCCCGCCGCCGAGCATCGGCAGCGGCCTCGATGTACCAGTCATTAGACAGGTACATCGGCCCCCCTCCCCCGCTCACGAAGCCCTCTTGAGCGGTCGAGTGGTTACGTTGTCGTCCTCCAACCACCCCTGGGCACACCCGTCGCAGTGAGGCCAGGAAACAAAACGCTTCTCGCCGTACCGCTCGATATCGACCCAACAGGTTGCAGGCTTCCCGCAGTTGGCCATGCAATTCCCGCTGTAATTCTTCGGGTAGGGCATTGCTCAGGCCCGGCCCAGGTCGATGCCGTGTTCATCTCGCAAGTGATTACGCTCCCAAAGGGTCGCGTTCGTGTTGGCCCACGGATGCGTCTTTTCGAGGTACGAGGTCGAAAGAACACGATGAATTTCCCCGTGCTCCGAGCACGTCACCACGACGTTGCCGTATGCGATCCAGTGGAGCCGCCCGTGGTCGGACGTCCACCGCTTCGGCTCCGGAAACTCCTCGAAGCTGAGCGTCATCTCCGGCTGCATCACTACGGCTCCAAGGTGTCGATGATCGGTACGTACGTGAAACGGCTCGGATCCGTGCCGGCCTCGCGCGCCCACTGCTCGTGGTGCCGACGCATGTCACGCTGGCACGGATCGCAGACGAACTTGTTTCCGTGCCCCGTCTTGCACAGCGGCCCGCGGCGTTGCGCGCAGATCCAGCAGGCACCTCCACCCTCGATGTGCTCGAAGACGATGTGCGGCGTCCGCTTGTACGGCAGCTCGCCCACGTACCGGCTCTCTACAACCGCGTGAGGAAGCTCCTCTGCTCGGCGGTACGCGTCCTTCCAGGGGATGTTCACGTGAAGAGGAGGCCCCGACCACACCAGGCACTTAATGTGGTCATCGGTCTCGTTGTCGCACTCGAATACGTCGTATCGCCAGCTCACTCGCTGCTCTCCATTCCCAGGTAAAGGCGAACCTCTTGCACAAATTCGCTCAGCAGAAGTTCCGCGTCTTCGGCCCACGAAGACTCAAGATCGTCGTATTCACCCATCTCCCAGTCTTCGCAGGGCTGATCTCCCGGACGCGGGTCGTACGTCCGCAGGTTGGCGCGGAACGACTCCTCTCGCTCCATGTCAAGCCGCGTATAAGCCTTGGCTATCTTTTCGAGAAGGTTTCGGCCATCAGCCATTACGTATCCTTCCGGATGTCGGTCCAGGAGAAGAGGGCGATCGAAGCCGGTACTCCCTCCTCCACGTCTTCGGTCAAGACGTGCACGAGGGGCCCGAACTTCTTTCTCATTTCGCCAAGAAGGTATTCCTCAGCGCGGATTTCCGCCGCCGCCCCGGTCGGCCCGTCCGCTACGATCGTGTATTCCGTGTCTGCGGGAACGCTGGCCCCCTTGACCGATATCACAAAGGTCCACGTTCCCTTACCTGCGTGGTAATGCGGGTGGCAGCATCCCTGCCTGTGATCAGCGATGATCTGCTCACCCGTGTGCGGAAACTTGAAGGCGTGGAACAGCTCCGCGTAGGTCTCCGCCTCCTCACATCCCAGTTGGATGCCGTAATCCGGAAGCAGGTTGTAAGCCAGCCCGGACGTCATCCAGGCATCCGTGAACGCCTCAGCGGCCCTGAGTTTGGCCGCCTGCTCCTTGCGAAACTTCTTGGGGCACTTACGAGACATGTTCAGCTCTCCTTCTCGTTGCGGATGGGGACGGTGAACTCCCCAACGGCGCGGCTATAGAGGTAAAGGTCGTCGCCCTCATACTTCACGAATGTGAGCGTGTACCCGGAAGCCTCAAACTCCTCGCCCTGAAATACCTTTCGGCCGTTGTATGTGACGTGTTGCGTGTCGTCCTCCCTCCTATCGGTTTCCCGGGGCGAGCCGCCGACGGGCTCGGTAACGAGGTAGTTAAACGCCTGCTCGACCAGGGCCTCGGGGTCCATTCCTTCAGCGCGGCTGATCTGGAAGAGGTCCGTGAGGAAGTCGGCCGCGTACGCCTCGAAGGGGTCTTGGGGGTCGTACGGGGCGCGGTAGCTGTCGAGGGCCTGGCGGACGCGTTCTTCGCCGGGCCGGCTGTCGGGCTGGCGTCCGCGGCGGACCAGAGCCGAGAAGAACTTGCGCATGTTGAACTCCTTTTTGACGCAGGGGAGTTAGGGCGAGCGCCCATGGAAAAGGCCCGGATCTCTAGCCGATCCGGGCCTTTCGGCAAACACGCTCGTCGGTCCTACAGGCGGGCGCCGATGATCGGCTCGTCCTGCATGAGGCTTCGGTACGTACGGATGTGCTGGCGGATGGTCATGCGGTCCCAGTCGGGCAGCACGTTCCGGTGCTCCTCGCACAGCAGCATCCGAAGCCGGTTCGTCCTAGGTCTGTCCCATGTGGACCTGACCGTCATGGCCGGGTCCTTGCAGTGGCCGGCCGCGTCCGACACGAAGACTTCGCAGATCCAGCCGTGTTCGATGAGCCGTTCCAGGAGGGCCTTCGCGTCGGCCTCGGTCGGTCCGTCGCCTATCCAGTACGTCAGCCGGTCGTCGTGGTCGAAGGCGTAGGTGAACCACTTCTCGGGGTGTCCGTCGTCGGTGCTCTGCACCTGGACTACGTATCCGCGGTATGCAGTTCCTCGGCCTAGCTGGGGGTAGCCGATCGTGTTGTGCCATTCGGGCGCCTGCATTTCAGAAACCCCTGTCGCTCTTGAACTCTTCGAGCTCTTGCCCGTAGTTCTCTTGCACGACCTCTTCGAGGTCGGCGGACAGCTCACTCGTAAGCACGGTCACGGTGGCGTTGCCCATGAGGGAAAGCAGGTCTTCCCACTCCTGGTCACATTCGATTTCGCCAAGGATCAGGTCCATGGCCGCACTCGTTGCCTGGCTCACCTGCTGCTCGGTGTAGACCTTCGGGTCACACATTTACAGTCTCCTACATCCGGTCTTCGATAATGTCGAACGCATTTCTATTGAGCACTACTTCACCTCACCAGGTTGCGGGGTGTTCTGCGATGTACCACCGCTTACGCGTTCGCCTCTCGTCGTATCGGAAAGCCATCGGACCGACGCGTATCACCGCGTCGAGGGGGATACTGATGCCGTGCGGGCTGCGAGAGTTCTCGTCGAGCGCATCTACGATCCTCGCGGCAAGCGAACTCGTACGGCCCTGAATCCCTCGGTATTCATATTCTTCCTGTGCCATAAGGCCCTCGCTAGTGGACTCGCTTCGACCGGTTCTTGTATGTCCGCCAGATTTCGGCGTCGAGCACAGGTCTGGAATTGGCCCCGGTGAAGTTGTAATCCAGGCACGTTCGGAAGACGTAGTTCTTCAGTGTGCTCAGCTTTTCCTTCCGGGTCTCCGTGGCGACCTCGCCCGTTGCGGCAGCGCGCCAGACGACCGTGTACTCCTGACTCGGGGCCTTGCCGACGACCACGTTGCCTAGGGCGTCCACTCGAATGGTCATGCGATCTCTCCGGGGTAGATGTTGGACCGGGGGCTGCGGGTGAAGGTCGCGTACTGCGCGGGGGTGATAAGCCCGACCTCGCGCCACTCGGTGAGCAGGTCCGCCTGCCCCTTGACGACCGGGACCGGCCTCTTGGCGTCCCGTCGAGCACTCTTTCCGTGGCGCACAGCAGACATCAGAGGCCCTTCACGAAGCGCTGGAACGTACGGAGGGCCCCGAGACAAAAGAGCGACCGGCCGGGCGTGACGGAGCCGGTGACGGCCTCAAACACTCGGTACCGGCCGGGAATGTGGGGCTGGCCCCACCTGCGGGCGGCACGACCGAGCTGGACGTTCTTGCGGGGGTGCATGAAGGCGCGTGCGCGCATGGTAATTCCTTCCATAAGAGAGGAAATCTGCGGACGTACAGACAGGGAGCTGCACGCCGGCCTGAGGCCAGGCCGGCGTGCCTCACCAAATCCGGGCGGCTTAGCCGTACATGTCGAGGTGCTGGCACTCGTGGCCGAGCCCGTACCCGGTGATGAAGCTGGGAAGGTTCTCGTGGATGTTGCAGCCTGCTTCTTCGCACAAGGGGCAGAGAGCGGGCTCACCTCGGCCTGTGGTGGCTATCTCGGGGCAGTCACGGCACCCACAGCAGATAGTTGCCATGTCAGACCTCCCACGACTTCGAGCAGGGCTCGCACTCGAAGCTGCCCTTGACTCGGATCAGCGCGCACGACTGACACATGCCGTCATAGGCCGCCGCTCGGCGCTCGTACTCGGCCTTCACGGCCGCGGCAACGTGCGCTTCCCACACGGGCCTTGCTTCCTGGCACTCCCAACACATGTACCCGTACGTGGTCTTGCGCGACTCACGCTGGCAGAGCCAACAGGGCTCCTTGTCCTCTCCTCGCATCCACTTGTCGATCAGGGGGGCGAGACGGCGGTCCTCGTCCGTCTCGGGCAGGAACCAGACAGGCATGTTGAGCCTTTCGCGTATGATGAACCGAGAAAGGCCCGGATAATTTGAGTATCCGGGCCTTTCTCTGTGGTCGTGCTAGACGAGGCCGAAGAACCTGTGGGGCAGCGCGCGGCCGAAGAGATCCCCCTCCAGCTGCCACAGGAACCACGAGGTCTCGTTTCGCGCGAACAGCACGTCAGAGATGGCCTGTTCTGCCCACGGCATTCGTCGTGCGCACTTCTTCAAGTGCGCGTAGTCCTCGCAGAGTTCAAGCGTGGTCTTGCCTTCCAGACCGCTTCGAATGACCGCTATGTCGATGGTGGCCACTTACCTGTCCGTTCCACACCACCGGCTTCGCATGAGCGCTTACCGGATTCCAACCCGTCCCCCGGCCGGGGGACGCGAAGGGACCCTGAGAGTGTTCAAGTGCGGTTCGCAGAGACCCAGTCGCAAGCGGGCTGGAAGCCTTGGTCACAGTCATCTTCCTTCGAGGCCGTGAATCCGTCGTTGAACTCCGTCACCTCGTCCTCGTCGGCGTAGAAGGACGCACCCTTGCTGTTTCCGCGCTTAGGCGCATCCCAGTAGCAGTTCACCGAGTCCTCGTACTGGCACGGCACTGCGGTTGGCGACTGCGACGGAATCTCAAGGGGTGGCGCTTCGGGCGAGGTGCAGCCCACCAGCGCGAGAGACGCGATGGCTGCGGTCACAAGGGCATGGTGAATGGACTTCACTGCTCTCCTAAAGAGCTGGGGCGGCATCCTCATAGTGCCCGCCTGGCGTCACGGATTCAAGTTTTGAGGCGCGGCTACTTGAAGCGAGCGGTCTTGCGGTACGCACGGATGCTCTGCCGAGCGCGCTCCGCCGTGTCTACGTCCCCGTGGGCCAGGGCGTCTCGCTCGACGCCCAGGAAGTAGCTCAGACCTTGCTTCGCGTTCGCGCGCTCGCGGTCCTGGCCCTCGACCATGCCCTTCAGCCGGATCACCTCGTTAAGGGTGTCCTGCTGCCGCTTCCGCTCGGCCTCGAACTCTGCGAGCTGGCGCTTGGTGTACGTCGGCTTCCCGTCCTTCCGGCGGCCGATACCCCTTCCTTGGAGTTGCCTGGTCATGCCGTTGTCGGTCCGGACGCGGGGCACCGCGTTTCCATGCTTATCCCGCGAGATGCGAGGGAAGGGCTGCCCCTCGGCCTGGAATTCAGGCATGAAGGGAATGTGGTTCGCCTGCTCCGCCTTGCCCAGATTCCGCCCCACCTCAAGCTCGGCTCCGATCCGCCGGAACGGCAAGTGCGGGATGTGCTCCACCTTTCCCCGCAGGACGGTGGCCGCGACGCGGCTTCCTGGGCGTGCCGTGACCGGAGCAGACGGGTACGGCCGCGCCACACGCTTAGGCGCTTGCCTGACCTCCTTGCGCTCACCATCAATCACAGCGAACTTGCGCTTAGGGGCATCAGCAGCGAGGCGCTTCCGCGCCGCTTTTCCCGTGACCGACTGAGGCTTGATCCCCCATTCGCCGCTCTTGCCTACCGCCATGCTTTCGACGGTTCGAGTGTCGGGCTTGATTTGCTTCATGATTCCTCCTTAACGATGCGGAGCATTGAGGTTAGGGGCAGTGAGTGACGGGCGTTTGACCGCCCGCCGCCCTACAGTGATGACCCGCACTGCAACGGGTAGAGAATTAATTCAGCACGGAGCGCACTACCGTGCGCGTCGCGTGCTGAGCAATGCATTGCCCGCGCGTACACATCGCTTAGTGTTGCGCGACGCTTAAACGGGCCTCGTATTTACAGTGCACCACGTGTCCCACCCGACGTTTTACGGCCGACGTATGTACATCCCAGCAACACCCCTAGGCTACGGATTAAAACCGGATACACCCTGGAACGCTTTCACACGCAATCCACACGCGCTAGCTGCTATCTTCTCCGCTTTCTAGCGGGACACGAAACGCACTGTTCAGTTTTCAAGTGGGCACAGATCACATAGGCGGATCACCTATGCCAAGCCCTGCTTACGGCACTCCCCCTATAAAGGGTGTGGCCCGCGTTGGGATACCGCAGAGGCCCTGTGTACGTACTGCTACAGGGCATACCTGTGAGAGCCTTGACGGCCCTATTTGTTATACGCTCGGCGGGAGATGGCCCACTCAACACCCACGCCCACCCGCCTTAGGCGGTGGCGTCGGGAGGAGCCTTTCGGGCTTTCCCCTTTCCGATGTCCTAATAATAGCCCACCGTCACGGATTCAAGTTAATGCCAAAACGGGACATAGTGGGGCGACATTAGGGACATAAAGGAAGACATTGCGCGCATTATGGACACCGGAATGCCGCACTAAGGGACAAATGCCCGCACGATTTATCGCCGTACGTAAGCATGGCGAAGCGCAGTGTGAAGGGGGGAATGAATTCAGAGTGTGACTGCGGCATTACTACGCATATCTGCATTCATCTGAATTGGATATCGAATGTCAGCAATCACAAACTCGTATTCAAGTGCGCATTTCCGTTCGATAACTCGTGCACATATGGGGGTAATACATTATTTCAATTGAACTGGACCCACCGGGGGTACCGTCCTCCCAGCCTGTACGGGTTTAAAGAATCTGCCTCGCAACCACTTTCTTACCCTCCGAACCCCCTCTCGACGCCCTCAGTGAGCCTCCTGAGGGACAGTCGACCCCTCAGGGGAGCCGGGAAGGAATGAATTATGTTGCGGGGGCGTGAGTTGCACCTCGTTTCGGTGACTTACTGTCCCGAAATCTGCAATTTGACACCGACATCTTTTATGGTGGGGGGTTATACCCTCCTGTAGAGACTCCCCGGAACGCATTAGAGCCCCCTCCCGTAGGAGGGGGCTCATGGAGCCTTCGGCGTGTTCCTGTGAGCTGGCTCTACTTGCTGGCCTTCTCGTACGCCTCCACGATTTCAGCAGGAACCCGCCCGCGATCATTCACGTTGTAGCCGTTTTCACGAGCCCATTTACGCATTTCTGCCGTGTCGTGCTTGCTGCCGGGCGCCCTGCGGCCCGAGCGGCTGGAGGCGGCTCCAGTGTGGGACTTCCGGGCCTTTCTGCCGGCGTCAACGAAGGGCTTGAGGGCCTTGGCGAGCTTGGCGCGGTTGGCCTCGCTGAGATCGATCTCATATTCGGATCCGTTGAGGGCGAAGGTCTGAGTGATGACGTCTTCACCCTCCTTCCCAGTGAGGTCATCGGTAAAGGTTGTTACGATCTTCTGGGCCATGTGGGCATCATACGCAGCCACGAGAGCGCCCAGGACCGAAAAGAAGAAGAAGCCCCCCGCTCAACGAGCGGGGGGCTTCTTAAGTTGTGGGTCAGGCCAAGGTGTCCTGCTTGACGGCGTCCACGAAGGCCGCCCAAGGCGCCGCGGGGAAGACGAAGGTGCCCCCCTCTCGGTCCTTAGAGTCCCGCACGGCCATCATTGCCCCGTGCAGCCGCGCACCCTCGACACATGCGCCGCCCTGGTCGTTGCTGTAGCTCGACGTGAACCAGCTGGCGCCGGCCAGCACGGCGTTTACCTTCATGAATCAATACTCCTTGATCGCTTTGCTAATCATGCTGAGGGATTCTTGTTTCCCCACAGCAAGAATCTGGAGGTCCGTGAACGCCTCCTCGTACGCCTTGACGTTTCCTGGTCGCCTGGTGACGGATGCTCCGTCCAGGTTCTCCAGGTAGACGATCGGCTGCGCCTCCGGAAGACGTAGCAACGTGAAGGCACCGTTCATGCCAGCGTGTTGCCCGGCCTTGAAGGGGACGATCTGGAGCGTGACGGAGGGGTGAGACACCATCTCCGCCAAGTGCTCCAACTGCGCCCGCATCACGGGCGCCCCCCCGACCGCCCGGTACAGCACCGCTTCGTTGATGATCGATGCCGACTTGAGCGGCTTATTGGCCCGACGCAAGGCTTCTTGACGCGTCATTCGTACTGCGACGACCCGATCGATCTCGTCAGGAGGCAGGCCCTCGTGTGCTCGTTGGTGGATGGCTCGGACGTACTCCTCGGTCTGAAGCAGCCCTGGAACGAACTCGGCTTGGTAGTCGTGCAGGGCCTCGGCAGTTGCTTCTAGAGCAAGATACGCCTTGAAGCTCGGCGCTATCGCAGGCCGGTACTCCGGCGACTGCCACCAGTCCTTCTTGGTCTTGGTCACTGCCGCATATCCCACCAACATCGCCCTTGTCTCGGGATCCGCTCCGTAGATCTCGCAGAGGGCCATGACGTCTGCGGGCTCAACCACCGCGTTCTCACCGTGCTCCAGGCGAGTCAGCTTTGAGGGGCTGCACATCAACTTCCGGACCACCTGAGTGGATGTGAGGTCCGCATTCTGACGGAGCTGCCTCAGCTCGCGACCTAACTGGAGACGGCAGAGAGCGGGCGTTGCGGCCTCCGCGTCGGTGATCATTGTCGCCTCCCAGTACGTGTAACCCAGTGTGACGGAGAATGTCTCGCTCCTGCAAGACGGGTTCTGCTCCACAGCAGAAACTCTCGCTCGAAGTTGCCAACACAGCGCACTAGCCCGGAACTTCGCGCAGAAAGTCGCTCGCAGAATACTGCTGGAGCCCTTCCAACCGTACTGGCTGCGGTGCCACGATTACTAGCAGTTGCTCACAGAGCGCACGCGGCAACTACCGAGCGCGAACCTTCATCCGTGCGCACCCCCCATGCCCTAGCAGGGCCAGGAGCTCTCTCATGACGGACATCCTGACAAGTCGGCCGTTGGGGCCGGCCGCAAGTTGCGCCTCTGCGAGCGAAGACGAACTGTCTCTGGACGTCGAGGAAGCGGATCGAGCGGCGGACAAGGCCATCAACTTCAAGCTCGGGACGACCACTCTGCCTGAACTCGTCAAGCACACGCACCAGCTCAAGGGGCAGGTAGCCCTCTTCGCTGGTGTTGTGCGGAGCGGCGGAAGCATCGAAGCACGCGCTTCGGGGCTGGAGGCAGACCAGCTTCTCGCCATGGGTCCCGCCGGGGGCAGCCTCCCCTTTAACTCCTGGCTCTACGCTCGTGACTTGGGCCGCTTGCTGCGACGACTCGTAACTGAGTACCGGGGGCAGCTGGAGGGGGGCAGTCCGGCGCTTCCGACCCGCACGCCCCGGGCCTCGCTGAACAGGCTCACCGAGAGTCGGCAGGCGTACTTGGTGCCGAGCGGCTTGGGCCCCGAGCACAAGCCGATGCCGGCGGACTCGGAAGACGGCCGCCCGTGAGCGAGAAGACGAAGCAGATCGTTTTCGTGCTCTGCGTCGCCGCGCTCGGCGGCACGCTGGTCCTGGCGGTGCTGAACGAATGGTGAAGCAGAACCGCCGCCTGACGAACTGGCGGGAATGGGCGAGTGCGTTGACCCCCCTTCTCGTCACAGCCCTTCTCTTCGGGCCCGCCCTCACCATCCTGCTGCGCTGATCACAGACTCCGTCTCCGAGTGCCCCGCGACGCCCCCCGTCCGGGGGTACTCGGAGACGGTCAGCCCGCCCCGGTGCACACCCATTCTCCCTGCCGGGGCGGGCATCTCAAATAAGAGAGGAACCATGAAGATCAACCCCTACGCCGTGACCGGGCTCGTCCTGGGCGCAGTCGCCATCGGTCTGTCCGAGCGGCACCACCGCGAGAACAGGAATCTGTTCTTTGTCCGGCAGCACAGCGAGCTGCTGCGCGACGCTGCCGCCGACCCTCGCCTGATGAACTCGATCAGGTCCGCCCACTGGGACGGCTTGAGCGACGACGAAATCGCCTCGATGACCATGGCGAATCGCTGGCTGAGCATGTGGAAGCCCATGGTGAGGTCCGGCTTCCTCTCGCGTTCGACCATGCGTCGGGTCGCGGAGACCTTCATGGAGAGCGAGACCAACCGCCGGTTCTGGCGCATCGCCGCACCGGTCCGCCGAACCGAGTTCCGCGACCGGCATGACGAGCGGTTCCACAACATCGTGGAAGACGCCTTCGCGGACACCATCGAGCAGCGGCCGAGTACCCCCAACCACCCCGCGAACAGCGGTGGATGAACAAGCCTGCCAGGAGCCTCAGGGAGGTAATCCATGACCAAGTCGCAGAAGCGGCTCGGCGGCAAGAACGGGGCCGCGACGGACGGGTACAAGACCGTGCCCCACACGCCGATCCAGGACCCGAACCCGAAGGGCAACCGCGCGCAGCGCAGAGCCGCAGCCAAGGAAGCGAGGAAGCGCGGCCAGACGTGACGCAGGACTGACACAGACTCCCGCCCGACCGCTGCACTCGTCGGTCGACGGTCGGGCGGGGCCCGACCCGAGAGAAAGTCCGAACAGCATGGGTGCCAATACAAAGTTCTGGCAGCGACCGCCCAAGCAGCCCAAGCCGCCGCGAGGAACCGAGGGGGTCATCCTGACCGCCTTGCAGGTTCAGGTCGGACAGTACGTGTTCCTCTCGGGCGCGTACTGGCAGATCAGCACCATAAACAGGTTGACCGGCGGCGGCCGGCTCCTGTTCTTCGAGGGCCGCGAGCCTTACGCCATGCGGGTGCCCATGCGGATTTACCGGCCTCGCTGACGCCGACAGCCCGGCCGCCCTGTGCAGCAGCCGCCGTTCCCAACTCAAAAGAAGAGACCCGTAGTGCTGCAATGCACGGCCGTAACTCGCTTGCCCGTGGCTGAGGCGCTAGTTGCCCTCCTCGACATGAGCGGCGGGCCCGACGATGTGGACGCCCACCTCGCAGATAAGGGCTTCGTGCTCTGCGAACTGGGAGTCCACGACGAGGGCACAGATCACGCCGCACGCCTGTGGACCGCGGAGAAGCAGCCTCCCGTGGGGCTGTGGTTCATGTGGACCGAGATTGGCGGCCTTCTCGTCGTCCACCGTTTCGCCACCCTCACCCTGTGCCCCTACTGGCAAATCGTTGAGGAGGACTCTCGCGACTGGTGCAACTTCTACGAGGACCACCCCGACCCGCACCAATTCCACGTGCGTGACCCGCTGCGAGACCTGCTCCACGAGCAAACACGGCTCGAAGCGCAGCGGCGCTTCTTCGAGGACGACCCCGACGAGGTTGACGGCAACGAGTCCTGACTCACGTCTCTTCGCCACGCAGAAGGGTGCAGTGAAGCCCACGATCTGGTGGGGGCCTCGATGACCAGTCCCCCGAAGCGTCCCGTACGCCGCAGACCCTGACGGCCGACCGGCCAACCCACTCAACCGCTATATCAGCATGTTCACCCACCAGCAGGAGGGGCTTCGCCATGCACTTCCGCAAGATCCACGGGGCGGGGAACGATTTCGTTCTCTTCTCCAACCTCGAACCGGGCACCGAGAAGGACTGGGCCAAGGAGGCTGAGCGCCTTTGCGCCAGGCGTACCGGCGTCGGCGCTGACGGCCTGGTCATCAGCAAGCTCGTCAGCAACACCCCCGCCACCCTCGAAGTCGACTGCTACAACGCGGACGGCTCGGTGGCAACGATGTGCGGCAACGCCCTGCGGTGCACCGCGTGGGCCGCCCACCGCGACCACGGCTTTACAGAGATGAGCCTTCTCATGGCCGGGGTGACGCACGAGGCGACCGTGCGCGGTGACGGTGTGTGGGTCACCGCAGAGGTCGGGGAAATCCAGCCGCGGCGCGTCCAGACCGTCATCGACAGCCGGCCGACCTGGTTCGACAGCGCCCACACCGGGACGGAACACGTCGTCGCAATCGTCAACGACGTGGACAGCATCGACGCGGTGACCGTGGGACGCCTCGTACGCCATCACACAGCCCTTGCCCCTCTCGGGACGAACGTCAACTTCGTCCAGTCCCTCGGCGGAGAGCTGAAGATCCGCACGTACGAGCGCGGCGTCGAGGCCGAGACCCTGTCCTGCGGCAGTGGAGCGGTCGCGGCCGTCGCCGTCGCCGCCCTGCGTGGGCTTGTCTCGAAGAGAGACGTCACCGTGCACAACCGCGCCGGAGAGCCGCTGACCGTCCGCCCGCACGCCGACAGGCCCGACCGGACGTTCTGGGTCGGAGGGCCCGTCACCCATACCTTCGAAGGGGTACTCGCATGACGAGCTTCATCGACAGCAGTGCAGTATCCGCGCTCCTGGAAGCCGCTCAGACCGTACGCGAGTGGGGGAGCAGCACAAGGGGCCTCGGCGTCGCCCTCGTCTACGGCCCGGTATCAGCCGAGGACCGCCTCTACAACTCGAAGTGTCCCGAGGACCAACGGTCGGTCACCGCCCTGTCCGAGACGCTGGAGGACATCGGCGCCCGCTGGAAGGTGTTGAACCCCTGCGACTCCGGGTTCATCGAGGAACTGGTCGGATACGACGTGGCCCTCTCGAACTTGCACGGGCCGTACGGCGAGGACGGACGCTTACAGGGTCTCCTCGACTACCTGCGGATGCCGTACTGCGGCAGCGGCGTGGCGGCCTCGGCCGTGGCGGCGGACAAGATCCTCTGCAAGCGCATGATGACCACCCTCGGCATTCCCACGCCGACCTGGTGGGTGTGGTCCGGCGGCACTGCCAAGTGGGACGATCACCCTGTCATGGTGAAGCCGCCTTTCGGCGGCTCCAGCGTGGGCATGAGCCTGGTCACCACGGCCGCGGAACTTCAGCCCGCGCTCCTGGCTGCGGTCGGCCCGGAAAGCGACGAAGTTCTCGTGGAGGACTACCTTCCCGGCACACCCCTGACAGTCGGGATGCTGGAGCTGCCGGGCGGCGACGTCGTTGTCTTCCCTCCGCTGGCGACCGAGGCCACCGAGGCGGCCTTCTACGACGCGGACACGAAGCTCGACGCCGATGCCAGGGGGGCCGTACTGGTTCGGGAGGCCGATCTCTCGCCCAAGGTCCGGGCCGAGATCGTTAGGCGCAGTGAGGTCCTCTGGGATCGGCTCGGGCTGCGAGGTGCGGCGCGCATCGACTTCATCCTCACCGAGGACGGCAGGCTCTACGCCCTGGAGGTCAACAGCACGCCCGGCATGTCGCGCGAGAGCAACTTCGTGGTCGGCGCGGCCATGGTCGGACTTACACACTCGGATGTAGTGCTGGCGATGCTCCACGAGGCCATGGCCCGCCCCCCGTACGATGTCCCCCTGCCCACTCCCGTGTTCTCCAGCACGCTGCGGACTCGGGAGGCTGACGACTCACTGTAGGAGCCCTGCCGCCGTGCTGCGCGTCCACGAAGTCCCCATGTGCCGGCAGCTCATCTCTCCGGAGGAGTGGGCCCACCATGGCGGGTGGGCCCTCGGGGACAGAGCGGAATGGTCGAACCGGGCGTGCGGGCTGGCGTCGCTTCGAATGGTTCTGCTCGCCTACGGGCAGGACGCCCCGACCGTCACGGAGCTGCTGAAGCTCGCGGTCAAGAACGAGGTACTGACCCCGCGTGGAGCGCTCCATGCGGGGATCGCCAGCCTCGCAACGGATCACGGAGTTCCTTCTCGCGCGGAAGCAGTTCCGGCCGACGAACTACTCTCCCGCCTCGACCGGGCCCCCCTGATCGTGTCTATCACCGAACAGTTCCCTGACGACGGCCGCTCGGGCGGCCATCTCGTCATCCTGCGTGGTTTCGAGGACGGTCCGGACCCCAGCATTTTCATCCGTGACCCGTCGGCCTGGGGGCAGACCAACGACCAGGTTCTCCTAAGTCGCCTCACTCCCTCATACACCGGCCGAGCTATCACGTTCGCGCCCCTGACCCGAAGCGGAGAGTCCTGATGACCGAGACGGAAGTTGAGGCGGCCGAGGATCAGGGCGGGCGGAGGATCGCCGTTCTCGGAGAGATGCTTGAACTAGGCGACGAAGCCGTGGAGGCCCACCACTCGGTAGGCCGTATGGCAGCCGAGTACGGCGTCGATCTCGTGGTCGGTGTCGGAGGAGACCTCGCAAAGCAGCTCGCCCTCGCCGCCGGAGCGGCGGGCGTCCCGGAGATCGCGCTCGTGGGCGACAACCAGACCGCTGCGGCCTACCTTCAGTCCATCCTTCGCCCCGGCGACACCGTGCTCGTCAAGGCATCGCGCGGCGGCCAGCTCTGGCAGATCGCCCAGGCCCTCACCGGCCAGGAGATTACCGGCATCATCTCGACACCGAAGGAATGAATTGGAGGCCCGGACCTTTAGCCTGTCCGGGCCTCCGTCATTCACTGGTCAGATCGACAGAGGAAGCATGTCCCCCGCGGGCTGCTGCTCGGCCTCCGCCACCTTCCGGGCCTTCGTCTCGGCCCGCTTCATCTGGGCCAAATAGCGCCGGGCCGTACGGGGGGCCCGGCCAAGAACCGCTCCCAGATTCTCGGGGGTCAGATCCTTTCCGGCCGCTTCGAGGCCGGCGATGGCCTTGTTGACCTCCTCGGCGGTCAAGCCGGGTCGGCCAGGCTTACCCCTCCGGCCACGCTTCTCGGCCGCAGCATCGTCCTCGAATGCGGCCTCGGGCTCTTCGACCTCGACCTCCGTGGCCGTGGACTCCGGCGCTGCGGCCATGTGAAGCATGTGGAATGCGACCAGGGGCGGGATGGACGAAACAGCCCCGACCAAGATCCAGGATGCGCCCATGTAGTCGGCCTTGATCCAGTGAGAAACATCCTGGGCTGACAAGGCCAGGGCCAGCGCCGCGTAGGCGCCGAAGGTGGCCGACCTACGGTTCGGCAGGCCGTGACGCTTGGACACATCCGCGATTACGGCAGAGCAGGCCGCGTAGACGGACACGCAGACCGGCATCCCCCAGGCCACATTGACCGGCCCGAGGCCAAGCAGGTTCACGTGCCCCCACCCAGCGACCTCGGCCAAGTGGATCTCGCCAGGAATGGACATCAGCAGGGCCACGACGAGGACGACCGGGCGGCCGTATCTGTAGACCAGCTTGGCGTAGGCGGGCAGGTCTATGGCCACAGTGCGAGGAATGGGCATGGTGCTGGACACAGCTATCCCCTTGGGTTGTGTGGGTTGGATTTCTCAGACAGCGACGGTGGCGAAGCCGCGCCGCGACGTGCCCTTGATCTGGCCAGAAGCCCGACGCTGGCGGATCGCGGCCAGCAGAGAGGAAGCCTCTTCGGTTTGGCCGACAGGGGCGGGCTCAGTTATGGCCGGGGCCAGGCCCGCGCACCGTGAGCAGATACCGGCCTGCTGGCCACGGGGCAGGAAGCCCCGGCAGTCGCCGCACTCGGCCAAGGGCTCAGCCTTGACCGGGACGGCCGGCATCTTGCGGGTCAGGCGGTCGGCCAGCAGAGCGCGAGGGCTCTTGATCGTGGCCGGGAGTCCGCCGACCAGCTCGTTGCGGAGCTGGAGTTCTGACACGCCACGCTGGAGCCACTGAGCGGCCAGCGGGGCGAGCTTCATGACGTCGGCGGCCGAGAGGGCCAGCGACACTTCAGCAGTGGCCAGGCGGCCGAGAAGGGCCGCAGCGCGACCAAGCTCCTGGTCGTCTTCCTGGATCTGCGGAGCTTCCGCCCCCTCCCCGTGGTGCATGTCCTGCGTTTGGCCGTACTCGCCCAGCTCTTCGGACTCCTGGGGGGCAGGGGGGTTCTTTTCCTGGTTCTTTCCCCCGAAGGGGGTGAGCCCGGTGAGCCGCCGCTTCGGGCGGCCGGGCTTCGGAGAAGCGGTCTCCGGGGCCCCGAGCTGCGGCAGGTCGAACACGGTG
This sequence comes from Streptomyces sp. SID14515, assembly GCF_010548505.1. Classification (NCBI taxonomy): domain Bacteria; kingdom Bacillati; phylum Actinomycetota; class Actinomycetes; order Kitasatosporales; family Streptomycetaceae; genus Streptomyces; species Streptomyces sp. SID14515. The sequence goes on from NZ_JAAGMH010000147.1 coordinate 67,931, forward strand.
ACGTGAGTGGACCAGTGGCCGCGCTCATTCTGCACTCGCGTGCAGACGACGTATCCCGCAGCCTGCAACTCCTTCATGGCGTTCGTGACGCGCTTCTGGCCCTCCTCAACGCCCTCCGTCAGCTCTCTGACTGTCTCCTCAGTGAACTCGGGCAGGGAGATGAGCAGCCCAAGCAGTCCGCGAGCCGTGAGGCTCAACGTGCGGTGCTTGAGGATGGCGTTCGGGACGATGGTGAAGTCGGACACGTGCTTGGTACGCTGAATCTGCATCGAAGACTGACCTCTTCGGTGTGAGTGATCGACCCCCGCGAGGTGGCAGCCTCATGGGGGTCTCTCTGCATCGATTTCTTGAATGTGTGACGACCGTACCATGATCGCCCGGCCGCCGGTCAAGCCCTTGCTCGCGCGCCTCCCAGGACCTCCCCGGGAGGGCGAAGCTTCGCGCCGGCACTTGTTCGGGTGAGTCGGGCGACCTCGATAGCGGGCCTCCGGGAGGCTGCGGCAAAGCCTTCCGCAGCGACAGCCCGCGAGGGCTGAGGATCGCAACATCAACGCAGCCCGACTCTGTGAAAGCAGTAGTGAAGGGCTCCCCCCATGGGAGCCCTTCTTTCGTTCCCCGCCCCCACTGATCGGCTCCGCCTATCGACATGCGTCGTGCAGCCAATTTCCCTGATCAGTGGTCCAGGGTGTGAGATGGCCCGGTACCGTCGCACAACCCCCCAAGGAGCAACAAACGTGCTGAACGTAGGCGACCAGTTCCCCGAGTTCGACCTCACTGCCTGTGTCTCGCTGGAGCCGGGCAAGGAGTTCGAGCAGATCAACGCGGAGTGGCTTAAGCTCAATCGCGAAGAGAAGGGTTGGTTGGTGGTCTTCGCATGGCCGAAGGACTTCACCTTCGTGTGCCCCACCGAGATCGCCGCTTTCGGCAAGCTCAACGAGGAGTTCGCCGACCGTGACGCCCAGGTCCTCGGCTTCTCCGGTGACTCCGAGTTCGTGCACCACGCCTGGCGCAAGGACCACCCGGACCTGACCGACCTGCCCTTCCCGATGCTGGCCGACTCGAAGCACGAGCTCATGCGCGACCTCGGCATCGAGGGCGAGGACGGCTTCGCCCAGCGCGCCGTCTTCATCGTCGACCAGAACAACGAGATCCAGTTCACGATGGTGACCGCCGGTTCCGTGGGCCGTAACCCCAAGGAGGTCCTGCGGGTCCTCGACGCCCTGCAGACCGACGAGCTGTGCCCGTGCAACTGGACCAAGGGCGAGAACACCCTCGACCCGGTCGCGCTCCTCTCGGGCGAGTGAGCTGATACCGACATGGCTCTCGACGAACTGAAGTCCGCCGTACCGGACTTCGCCAAGGACCTGAAGCTGAACCTCGGCTCGGTCATCGGCAACAGCGACCTCCCGCAGCAGCAGCTGTGGGGCACCGTGCTGGCCTGCGCGATCGCCTCGCGTTCGCCGAAGGTGCTGCGCGAGCTGGAGCCCGAGGCGAAGGCCAACCTCTCCGCCGAGGCGTACACCGCGGCGAAGTCGGCGGCCGCCATCATGGCGATGAACAACGTCTTCTACCGGACCCGGCACCTGCTGTCGGACCCGGAGTACGGCACGCTCCGCGCGGGCCTGCGGATGAACGTCATCGGCAACCCGGGCGTGGAGAAGGTCGACTTCGAGCTGTGGTCGCTCGCCGTCTCCGCGATCAACGGCTGCGGCCAGTGCCTGGACTCCCACGAGCAGGTGCTGCGCAAGGCCGGCGTGGACCGTGAGACCATTCAGGAAGCCGTCAAGGTCGCTTCGGTGATCCAGGCGGTCGGTGTGACCCTCGACGCCGAGGCCGTACTCGCCGAGTAGTGACACCGCACCACCCCTGATACGAGAAGAGCCCCGAGGACGACCGACCGTCCTCGGGGCTCTTCTTTGCGTTCCGGGCCGCTGCGCTACTCCTGCGGCGGCCGGTTCTCCTGCGGGCGTTCGCCCGACGCGTCCTGCGGACCGGGTGAAGCCGGTGGCGCCGCCGGGACGGCCGTGGCGTGCGCCGGGGTCATCGACAGGGCGGTGGCCCCGTGGTGCCCGCCGCTCTCGCCCGGGGCGCCCGGGGCGCCCGGGGCGCCCGGTTCACCGTACGAGCGCAGATAGCCGAACACCGTATTGATCACGGCGACCAGCGGTACGGCGACCACCGCGCCGCCGATGCCCGCGACCAGCCCGCCGGTCGCGACCGAGAGGACCACCGCGAGCGGATGGACCCGCACCGCGCGGCCGAGGATGAACGGCTGCAGGATGTGGCCCTCGATCTGCTGCACCGCCAGGACCACCACCAGCGCCCACAGCGCGGTCCACACGCCCTCGGTGACCAGCGCGACGACAACCGCGAGCGCTCCGGAGACCACGGCGCCGACGAGCGGGATGAAGGCGAACAGGAAGATGAAGACGGCCAGCGGCACCGCGAGCGGCACATTGAGGACGTAGAGGCCGAAGCCGATGAAGATGGCGTCGATCAGGGCGACGAGCACCGTGCCGCGCACATACGCGGTCAGGGTGCGCCAGGCGCGCGGTCCGGCGCCGGCGACCCCGGGGCGGGCCGCGGCGGGCACCAGCTTGAGCGACCACTCCCAGATGCGCCGGCCGTCGTAGAGCAGGAAGAGCGTGGAGAACATCGCCAGCAGCAGCCCGGTGAGGAACTCCACCATCACGGTGACGCCCTGGAGCCCGGCGGAGGTGATCTCCTCGGTGTTGGTGCCGATGGTGTCGTTGAGGTTCTTGGCGAGGTCGTTGATCTGCGACTCGGTGACGTGGAAGGGGCTGTCGAGCGCCCAGCGCTTCAACTCGTCGATGCCGTCGCGGACCCGGTCGGAGAGCGTGTCGAGGTTCTCCATCACCTGCCACACCACGAACCAGCCGACCAGGCCGATGACGACGAACCCGAGGACGGCGGTCACCGCGGTGGCGAGCCCGTGCGGCAGCCCGAACCGCTTGAGCCGGACGACGGTCGGCTGGAGCATCGCGGTGATGAGCAGCGCGGCGGCGAAGGCCAGCACCACGAGCTGGACCGCGCTGATCACCCGCATCAGCACCCAGAGCGTCCCCGCGAGGACCAGGAGCCGCCAGCCTGCCTCGGCGGCGACCCGCATCCCCCACGGGATCGCCGCGACCGGATCCGGCTTGGCGGCGACCGAGGGGGCGTAACTGGGCGGCGCGGGCACCTGCCCGGGGTCGTCCTCGGCGACGGCGGGGGCCCCTCGCACCGCGAGGGGGTCGTCGTCGTCGGCGGCGCGCGCCCGCCGCTCTTCCAGTCGCGCGCCCAGCTCCGTCAGTTCGGAACCGAAGCGGCCCAGCCAGCCCGGCAGTTTCGACATGCTTGCTTTCCTTCCCCCATCTTCGCCGCCCAGCGCCCTCAGCGTCTTTCGACGTTCCCCGGGATCGCAGGATGCGACCGTACACGCGCGAGGCCCCCCACCGTCTGGACGGTGAGGGGCCTCGCGAGGTTGAGAGGGCGGTCCGTGGACTTCGCCCGCTCCCTCTAATACCAGTTGTTGGCCTGCCAGAAGGACCAGGCGCCGCACGGGCTGCCGTAACGGCCGTCCATGTAGCTGAGGCCCCACTTGATCTGGGTGGCCGGGTTGGTCTGCCAGTCGGCGCCGGCGGACGACATCTTGTGGCCCGGGAGGGCCTGCATCAGACCGTACGCCCCGGAGGACGGGTTGGTCGCGCGGTAGTTCCAGGTGGACTCGTGGTTCACGATGTTGCTGAAGCACTGGAACTGGTCCGCGGGGACCATCTGACGGGCCATCGCCTGGACTTCGGCCACGCTGTAGGAGCCCTGCGCGGAGAACGAGGAGGCGTCGCGGACGGAAGAACGGCTGGCGCGCTCGGCGTCGTCCTTCTTCTTCTGTTCCGCCTTGCGCTCGGCCTCGATCCGGTCCTCGGCCGCCTGCTTCTTGGACTTGGCGTCCTTGGCGGCCTGGATGCGGGCCGACTCCTCGGCCGACTTCTTCGCGGCGGCGTCGGCGGCGGATGCCTGGGCATCGGCCTGCTGCGTCAGCGAAGCGGTCTGGACCGCGGCCTGCTGGCCCGCGGGGATGTCTGCGAGCAGCGTGGTGTCGGCTGCGGCCGCCTCGAAGTTGTTGTCGTCGGCGGCAGGTGTGCCGCCCGCAGCAACGCCTACGACGGCGCCTACGGTGGTGACCGCGGTGGCAGATGCCACGGCGAACCCCCGGACCGAGATCCGGCTCACATGGTGTCCTTCCAGCATCGCCCGCTTAGGTGACCTCGCGGGCGCGTTCGTGCCCCTGGCGCTGGCCTCCCTACTGCGTGGGTCACGGGAGGCACGGGCCCGATGGGCAACCCCGGTGAGGAGGCTGCCGCGTGGTGCTCGCGGGCGGCATACGGGCGTCTTGTGTTGAGTTGTGTGGTGCGTGGCACCTCTGGAGGTGCCCAAGTGCCGTATGCGGGGCCTGACGGAAGCAAGACTCTGCCGGACGGGGACGCCGGGAGGCAATTCTGTGTTGCGTGGGAAAGGTCACACCTCGTTTGGGCCACCGGTTTTCCGGAAATGACGGCGCAGCACAATGCCGCCCGGCTAAGCTCCTTGGCTCGCCGGGCGGCATCAATGGGGCATGCGGGTCAGATGTGGCCTTCCTCCAGCATTTCGGTCACCAGCGCGGCGATCTGCGAACGCTCCGACCGCGTGAGCGTGACGTGGGCGAACAGCGGATGGCCCTTCAGTTTCTCGACGACGGCGACGACTCCGTCGTACCGGCCGACCCGGAGGTTGTCCCGCTGGGCCACGTCATGGGTGAGCACGACACGCGAATTCGCCCCGATTCTGGACAACACGGTCAGCAGGACGTTCCGTTCGAGCGACTGCGCCTCGTCGACGATCACGAACGCGTCGTGCAGCGAGCGGCCGCGGATGTGGGTGAGCGGCAGGACCTCCAGCATCCCGCGCCCGAGCACCTCCTCGATGACCTCGCGCCCGGCGACCGCCGAGAGCGTGTCGAAGACCGCCTGTGCCCAGGGGCTCATCTTCTCGGCCTCGCTGCCGGGGAGATAGCCGAGCTCCTGCCCGCCGACCGCGTACAGCGGACGGAAGACCATCACCTTCTTGTGCTGCCGGCGCTCCAGCACCGCCTCCAGGCCCGCGCAGAGGGCCAGTGCCGACTTGCCGGTGCCCGCGCGGCCGCCCAGCGACACGATGCCGACGTCGGCGTCGAGGAGGAGGTCGAGGGCGATCCGCTGCTCGGCGCTGCGCCCGTGGATGCCGAAGGCCTCCCGGTCGCCCCGCACGAGCCGCACATTGCCCTCGGCCGTCACCCGGCCGAGCGCCTTGCCGCGCTCGGACTGGAGGACCAGGCCGGTGTGCACGGGCAGCTCGGCGGCCTCGGGGACGTACAGCGTCTCCTCGCTGAACAGCAGGTCGATCTGTTCCCCGGCGAGGGACAGTTCGCTCATACCGGTCCAGCCGGAGTCCGTGATGGCGAGCTCGGCGCGGTACTCCTCGGCGAGGAGGCCCACGGAGGACGCCTTGATACGTAGCGGCAGGTCCTTGGAGACGACCGTGACGTCGTACCCCTCGGCCTGGAGGTTGCGTGCGACCGCGAGGATCCGTGAGTCGTTGTCCCCCAACCGGTAGCCGGCGGGCAGGACGCCGGGATCAGAGTGGTTGAGTTCGACACGGAGCGTCCCGCCCAGATCCCCGAGCGGGATCGGGGCGTCCAGCCGGCCGTACCGGACCCGGAAGTCGTCCAGCAGGCGCAGGGCCTGCCGGGCGAAGTACCCGAGCTCGGGATGGTGCCGTTTGGCCTCTAGTTCCGTGACCACCACGATCGGCAGCACGACTTCGTGCTCGTCGAAGCGGGCCATGGCGCCTGGGTCGGCCAGCAGGACGCTGGTGTCGAGAACGTAGGTGCGCCTGTCGGGCATGCGGCGCTTAGTGCTGGTCACCACGGAAGGACGTACCCCCTCGGACGAGGTCGGGGAGTGCGACGAACGGTCGCGGAGCTTCCCGAAGGGAGAGGACGGACCGGGATCGGGCCCCACTGCGCGGGCCGGACCACGGCCTCCGCGTCGGCCGCACGCTGTGTACGGTCCTTCGTGTGCAAAGGGCCTCCCGGGCGAGCGGTCTTGGCACCGCTCACTTGGATGCGACATCCGCCTGGTTGATGACCGGACGTCGACCTGACAGGGGTATTCCCTTTATCGCGCGAAGCCATGCCGCCGCATATGACACGGTGTGGAGAAGTCCCGGTGGACGCGCGACGACTCCCCTATATAGAGGAGTCGTCGGGCGGTACGGGTGAGGGGGCCGTTCAGACGCCGTAGCGGCGGTGGCGGGCGGCGTAGTCGCGCAGCGCCCGGAGGAAGTCGACCTTGCGGAAGGCCGGCCAGAAGACCTCGCAGAAGTAGTACTCCGAATGGGCGCTCTGCCAGAGCATGAAGCCCGACAGCCGCTGCTCGCCGCTCGTCCGGATCACCAGGTCCGGGTCGGGCTGGCCCCGGGTGTAGAGGTGCTCGGAGATCAGGTCGGTGGAGACGACCTCGGCCAGCTCCTCGAAGCTGGTGCCCTTCGCCGAGTGCTCCAGGAGCAGCGAGCGGACGGCGTCCGCGATCTCCTGGCGGCCACCGTAGCCGACCGCGACATTGACGATTATTCCGTCGATACCGGACGTCGACTCCTCGGCCTCCTTGAGGACCGTCTGCGTCTCGGCCGGAAGCAGGTCGAGCGTGCCGACGTGGTGGACGCGCCAGCGCCCGTCCGCGGCGAGGTTGCGCACGGTGTTCTCGATGATGCCGAGCAGCGGCTTCAGCTCGTGCTCGGGCCGGTCGAAGTTGTCCGTGGACAGCATCCAGAGGGTGACGACCTCGACGTCGGTCTCGTCGCACCAGCCGAGCAGCTCGGAGATCTTGTCCGCACCGGCCTGGTGGCCCTGCACGGCCGATCCGCCGGAGGCCTTGGCCCACCGCCGGTTGCCGTCGAGGATGACCCCGATGTGCTTCGGCACCTGGTCGTGGTCCAGGCGGCCTTCCACCCGGCGCGCGTAGAGCCTGTACACCAGGTCGCGGAAGTTCACTGCGTTCACCCTCTCGGTTCCGTACGGGCCCGGGCCCGCCCTCCCCGTCGCCGGGGGTCCGGGGGCCGCCCCCCCGCAGGGGATCGCCGCACGGTCTGCGCCGCCCGCGCGATCCCTCGGCGGCCGCGCCTCTACCACTGGCACGGGCCGCGCGGGCCTTCGCCGCGCCGCACATCGGCATTCCCCGAAGCGGCCACATTACTGCGATCGGGTCACGGGGGCCCAACCCGGTCTGTCACAACTCCGTGATAAGGAATGAAACGTGACTGATTACCTCTCCCCCGACCTGTATTACCGTGCCGCCGATACGCGCTACGACTCCATGGAGTACCGCCGGACCGGGCGCAGCGGCCTCAAGCTGCCCGCCCTCTCGCTGGGCCTGTGGCACAACTTCGGCGACGACCGGGCGCTGGACTCCCAGCGGGCGATCCTGCGCCGCGCCTTCGATCTCGGCGTCACCCACTTCGACCTGGCCAACAACTACGGCCCGCCGCCCGGTTCGGCCGAGCTGAACTTCGGCAAGCTCTTCGCCCAGGATTTCGCACCGTACCGTGACGAACTGGTCATTTCGACCAAGGCCGGTTATCTGATGCACCCCGGCCCGTACGGCGAGTGGGGCTCGCGGAAGTATCTGCTGTCCTCGCTCGACGCCTCGCTGAAGCGGATGGGCGTGGACTACGTCGACGTCTTCTACTCGCACCGCTTCGACCCGCACACCCCGCTGGAGGAGACGATGGGCGCCCTGGCGTCCGCCGTCCAGCAGGGCAAGGCGCTGTATGTGGGCGTCTCCTCGTACAACGCGGAGCAGACCGCCGAGGCGGCCGGGCTGCTCAAGGAGATGGGCGTACCGGCGCTGATCCACCAGCCGTCCTACTCCATGATCAACCGCTGGATCGAGGACGACGGGCTGCTCGACACCCTGGAGGCGGCCGGGATGGGCTGCATCTCCTTCGTGCCGCTCGCCCAGGGCCTGCTCACGAACAAGTATCTGAAGGGCATCCCGGAGGGCTCGCGCGCCACCCAGGGCAAGTCCCTGGACCCGGGCCTGCTCTCCGACGAGGTGGTCCGCCGGCTCAACGGGCTCAACGACATCGCACAGGGCCGCGGCCAGTCGCTCGCCCAGCTCGCCATCGCCTGGGTGCTGCGCGACAGCCGGATGACCTCGGCGCTGATCGGCGCGTCGAGCGTGAAGCAGCTGGAGGAGAACGTGGCGGCCCTCGCGGGTCCGGCACTGACCGCCGAGGAGCTGAAGGAGATCGACGCCTTCGCCGTGGACACGGCGGGCACGAACATCTGGGCCGATCGCAGCTGACGTCGGATCGACGGGGCTTCGGCCCGCACAGACCCGGCGGGGCTTCGGCCCACAAAAAACGGGCCGGTCCGTGGGGGGGGGATACGGACCGGCCCGAGGGGGGGGGTTTCCACCATAACCCTTCGTAAGTGCCGGCGCGTGCCACGCCACTCCACCCTTACTCTCCGAATTCACCGGACCGCGCTCCGAGCAGGCCGCACGCCCGTCGAACCCCCGATATCGACCCTCGTATCGAGGGGTCGCCGGGCGCCGCCGCCTTGACGTCGCCGGGCGCGGTAGAGGACAGAACCTGACCTCTGAGAGCTCTAGATTCGAGGCATGACGACACGATCCCGTGGGACCGCGCCCTCGTCCGCGCCCGTGACCTGGGCCGGGGCGAACGCCCGGCGGCTGGCCCGCCAGCGCCTCCACCCGGATGCCGCCGGCCGTGCGTCGCCCTTCGCCTCCCCCGGCGAGGCGGTGTCCGCGATGCTCGGCGCGCACGCCCAGGTGCTGTCGGCGGCCGAGCTGTCCGTGGGGCTGCGCGGGGACGGAACGACGCGTACGGACGTCCGTACGGCTCTGTGGACCGACCGGAGTCTGGTCAAGACGTTCGGGCCGCGCGGCACGGTCCATCTGCTGCCCGCCGCGGATCTGCCCCTGTGGACCGGGGCGCTGTCCGCCGTGCCGACGGGCCCGAACCCTTTCACCAAGGACGCCCGGATGACCCCGGACCAGGTGGAGGAGGTCGTGGCGGCCGTCGCGGCGGCGCTGACCGGGGCGGAGCTCACGATCGACGAGCTCTCCGAGGAGGTCGTCGCACGGACCGGGCCGTGGGCCGGGGACCTGGTGATGCCCGGGTTCCAGACGATGTGGCCGCGCTGGCGGCAGGTCCTGCACCTGGCGGGCCACCGGGGCGCCCTCGCCTACGTCCCGAACCGGGGCCGGAAAGCGACGTACACCAACCCCGGATGCACCCCGCTGCCCGGCCCCGAGGCCCTGGCGGCGCTGATCGAGCGGTATCTGTACGCGTACGGTCCCGCCACCCCCGCGCACTTCGCCCGCTGGCTCGCCGCGCCGAAGCGCTGGGCGGCCGAGCAGTTCGCCGCGCAGGCCGCGTCGGGGGCGATCGAGGAGGTGGCCTTCGCGGACGAGGGGCCGGCCTGGGTGGTCGCGGGCGACACGGAGTTCCCGGCGCAGGAGGTACGGGGCGTGCGCCTGCTCCCGTACTTCGACGCGTTCGCCATCGCCTCGTGGCCCCGCGCGAAGCTGTTCCCGGGGGCGGCGTACGAACGCGCGCTCGGGGGCGGGCAGGCGGGGAACTACCCGGTGCTGCTGGTGGACGGCACGGTGGCCGGCGTCTGGCACCAGCGCCGCTCGGGCCGCCGGATCGCGGTGACGGTGGAGCCGCTGAAGCCTCTGACCACGACCCGGCTGCGGGCCCTGGAGGAGCAGGTGGAGCGGGTCGCCGCGATCATGGAGGGCACGGCGGAACTGACGGTCGGCCCGGTGACGGTGGGGCCGCATGCGTAGCGCGGGGCGCGGGGCGGGGTGGGTCGGGGTGTGAGGGCGGGGCGGCTTACGCGTACGCGGAACGGGGGCCGGGCGCAGGACGCGGCGGGGCGGGCGGGGCGTCAGGGGCGGGGGTCGAAGCGGACCGCCATCGTGTCCCCGGCGATCACCACGAAGTCCCCCTCCTCGCACCGGATCACGGCCTGGAGCACCTCCCCGTCGGCGTCCCTGAGCTCCTGGGTGCCCACGACCGTCCACGCTCCCCCGTACGGCACCGGCGGCAGGAGGGCCGGCGGGGCGTGCTGCCACCGGCTCGCCGGTACGCACCAGTCGGGCAGCCGCGGCCAGGTGCCCGGGGTGACGCGTAACGTCCGGTCGGAGGTGCAGGTCAGCAGGACGGACTGGTCCTCCGCGAGGACGAACTCCACGGCCTCCGGCTCGCCCGCCCTGCCCTCGGGCCGGTAGTAGACCCCGAGGACGGCGGTGATCCTGGCCCCCGTGAGCCAGTCGGCGTTGCCGTGCCGCGCGCGCCCGGCAGGCCCCGCACAGTCTTCCCTCTCCACGGTCATGAGCGCTCCCACTCCTTCACTGTGCGTGCCTCCCGACGGGTAGGACGGCGGCCCGCCCGATCCCGTTGCCTCCGGGGCAAGTCTGAACTGGCGTACGGGGTCGGCCGGTTGACCGGGCAGACGGGATCCGGCCGCCGCTACCGGGGCTTGCGGGCCTCGATCAGGAAGCGGGCGGTGCGGGCTCGGAACGGTCCTTCCGCCTCGATCTGCCGGTGCAGCGCGGCCAGTTGGGGCCGGTACCGCTCGACGGTGAATCCGGGCACCATCCAGATCACCTTGCGCAGGAAGTAGACCACCGCGCCGATGTCGCGGAACTCGGTGCGCAGGGTCTCGGAGCGCAGGTCCACCACGTCGAGACCGGCCGCCGTCGCGGCGGCCGCCGCGTCGTCCGGGTGCCGGGCGCGGCGGACCTCGGGCGGCTGCGGTCCGAGGAAGTACTCGACGAGTTCGAAGACGCTGGCCGGGCCGACCTGTTGCGAGAAGTACGTGCCGCCGGGCGTCAGGACGCGCGCGATCTCCTCCCACCACGTGGTGACCGGGTGGCGGCTGACCACCAGGTCGAAGGCGGCGTCGCCGAAGGGCAGCGGCGGTTCGTCCGCGTCGGCGACGACGACCGCGCCGAGCGGGTGCAGCAGGGCGGTGGCGCGGGCGACGTTCGGCGGCCAGGCCTCCGTGGCGACGGTGACCGGCGGGAGCTTCGGCGCGGCGGCCAGCACCTCGCCGCCGCCGGTCTGGAGGTCGAGCGCGGCGTGGGCCCGGCCGAGCCGGTCGGCCATCGCGCGGGCGTACCCCCAGGAGGGGCGCTCCTCGGTGGCCCGGCCGTCGAGCCAGGAGAAGTCCCATCCGTCCACGGAGACGGCGTCGGCCTCCGCGACGAGGGCTTCGAACCGGTCGCGGGAGGCCGCGGAGTCGAAGGGGCCGAAGGGAAGGTCGGAAGGGGCGGGAGCGGATGGTTCGGGCATACGGGAATCGTGTCAGGCGGGCGCGGGGCACGCGAATGGATTCCGGGCGGGCACCCGACGGATCGCGGGCGGCGCACGCGATGGATTCAGGGTGGGGCGCGCGACGGATTGCGGGCGGGGCCCCGCCTCACGCGGCGAGTGCGCCCAGCAGCAGCCCGGTCAGCGCCCCGGCGATCATGAACGGGCCGAACGGGATGCCGGTCCTGCGCCCCGCCCGGCGCAGCAGCACCAGGCCGAGTCCGTAGGCCGCCCCGAACAGGAACCCGGCGAACCCGCCCAGGAACAGCACGGCCCAGCCGTACCAGCCGAGGGCCACGCCCAGGGCGAGGGCGAGTTTCACATCGCCGAAGCCCATGCCGTTCGGGTTGATCAGGAAGAGCAGGAAGTAGAAGCCGCCGAGGGCCAGGCCGCCCAGCAGGCCGGAGGTCCAGGATCCGGCGTGCCCGGGAAGCAGCGCGGCGCCGCCGAGCAGCAGGACGGCCGCGGCCGCCAGCGGCAGGGTCAGCGGGTCGGGCAGCCGGTGGACCCGCCGGTCGACGACGGCGAGGAGCACGGCGACGGGGGCCAGCGCCAGCCACCCGATGAGCTCGGGCCTGGCCCCGGTGGCGGCGGCGAGCGCGACACAGGCGACCACGGTGGCCAGGGGGGCGAGGACGCCGGGGGCGTAACCGGGCGGCGCTCCCGGGGCGGGAGTTTCGGCGGCGGTGTCGTCCTCGGGTGCGGCGGGCGGTCCCGGGGCGGCGCAGGGCGCGCACCGGGCCGGGCCGAGCCAGCCGCGGACCGGGCCGGTGAGCGGATGGCCGGCGGGGCACGCCGTACGCCAGGGCTCCTCCGGCTCGACGGCGAACCGGTAGGCGGCGCGCGGGATCAGCAGTCCGGTGACGGCACCCCAGACCGCGGCGACGGCGAGCAGCGCGGCGTCCACGGGGACGACCCTAACGGGCGGCGGGAACAGGGGTCTTGGGCCCGGGGGCCCAGAGCGGCCGGCGGGGGCCCAAGCGTGGCCGTTCGGGGCCCGCCCGCATCCGCCGGGGGCTACGGTCGGTGCCCATGAGGACATGGCGCGATGGCGACGGGACGCTCACGGTCGGCGCGGACCCCGGGGCCGAGGTCGGAGCCGGGGCCGGAGCCGGAGCCGGAGCCGAGGTCGGAGCCGGGGCCGGGGTCCGGGAGGTGGTGCCGCTGCGGATCGCGGCCTCGTACCGGGCCCGCACCCGGGGGCTGCTCGGGCGGGACGGGATCGAGGGGGCGATGATGCTCACCCCGTGCGGGAGTGTGCACACCTTCCGGATGCGGTTCGCCATCGATGTGGCGTACCTGGACCGGAAGTTCAGGGTCCTGGCGGTCCGCACGATGAAGCCCGGCCGCCTCGGTCTGCCCCGGCTGCGGGCCCGGCACGTGGTGGAGGCGGAGGCCGGGGCGATGGAGCGGTGGGGGGTGCGGCCGGGCGTACGGGTGGAGCTGAGGGCGGCACCGGCCACCGCGCCGGAAGCCCGCTAGGGCACTTCCCAGGAGCACGCGGCCTTACGGCGGGCCCGCGCCCGAGCAGGTCCGGCCTTACGGCGGGCCCGCGCCGAGCAGGGTCCAGGCCCCGTAACCGGCGGACGCGCAGGCGAGGACGGCGAGGACGGCGGCCGTGCGTGCCGTCGTGCGCAGCCGCAGCAGCGCGACGGCGGGCGGGAGCAGCAGCGGGAACGCGGGCATCATCAGGCGCGGCCGGGAGCCGAAGTATCCGGCGCCGATCAGCGAGATGACGACGACCGTGAGGGCGTAGACGAGGACCGGGAGCGGCTGCCGCTGCCGTACGCAGAGCACCACCAGCCACCCGAGCAGCCCGAGTGCCGCGCACAGGCCGAGGGCGGCGGGCCACGGGAGCCCAGCGATGAAGGCGGCGAGCGCGCGGCCGCCGTCGATGTTGTTGCCCCACTGCGCCTGGACGTCGAAGTAGGCGAACGGGCCGCCTTCGCGTACGGCGACGAACACCACGTACGCCAGCCAGCCGAGCGGTGCGAGCGCCACGCCCGCGAGCATCCGGGCGTTGCGGCGCAGGACCGGACCGATGCCGTCGCCCGCGCGGTACTCGCGTACGAGGGTGACGGCGGCGGTGACCGCCAGGGCCGCGACGAGCGCCGCCGCCGTGGGCCGGGTGAGCCCCGCCAGGACGGTCAGCGCGCCCGCGACGATCCAGCGGCCCTTGAGGACGGCGTACAGCGCCCAGGCGGCCAGAGCGGTGAACAGGGTCTCCGTGTACGCCATCGACTGGACGAACGCCGTCGGGTACACACCCCAGAGCGCGGCCAGCACCACGCCCGTACGCCGTCCGCGCAGATGGGCGCCGACCGCGAAGATGCCCCAGGCGGCGAGCAGCCCGGCCGTCCAGGCGACCAGGAGGCCGGCGCCGCCGAGGGTGAGCGGGGTCACCTCGGAGATGGCGCGTTCCAGGGCCGGGAGGAGGGGGAAGAACGCCAGGTCGGAGTGGGCGGAGCCGTCCGGGAGGGTGACGGTGTAGCGGTAGCCGTTCTCGGCGATGCGCTGGTACCAGACGGAGTCCCAGCGTCCGCTGAGCGGCCCCAGGGGGTCCTTCCCGGCGGCGGACGCGGCTGCCCAGAAGGCCAGCAGCCCCAGAGCCCGGGCGCCGGCGTAGACCGCGAGCGCGGGCGCGGCGGCCCGGAACGCGACGGCGGCCCGGGACCCGGGGGTGCGGGGGCCCGGGGGTGGACCGGCGGGCGTCCGGGTGCGGAGCTGGTGATCGGACATACGGCCGATTATGACGTCGGCGGCGGACGTTTCCCGCCACGGGCTCGCCTTCTCCGCCACGGGCGGGGGCGGGCACCGCCCGTGGCGGGACCGTCGGCCGGGCGGCAGGGTCGGCGGCCCGCCCGGCACGTCTCAGACGCCCAGCACCTCGTTCCCGAAGACCTTCCACGGCGACATCTCCACCGCGTCCATGACCGCCAGCTGCGGGTGCCGGGCCGCCGTCTCGTCCCGTACGGCGACCGTGTCCGGCCAGCTGTCGAGGTGCGCGGCGCCCTCGATGACGACGCCGTCCCAGTCGGTGGTGGCCGTCTCGCCGCTGCGGTCGACGACGAAGCCGATGCACAGCACCGAGGCCCGTCCCACCGTCCGCCGGATGGCGCTCACCGCACGCTCCCGTTCCGGCACGGGCAGCTCCCCGACGGAGAACTCGACGGCGACGACACCGGCCCGGGCCCGCCGGATGCGCACCAGGAGGTCGAGGCCCGTGTCGGTCCACAACCGGAAGCCGACCTCGCGCAGCCGCTGGAGCCCGGCGATGGACAGCAGCTGTTCACGGGTGACGGGCGAACGCGCGCCCAGGGAAGCGGAGTCGAGGCTGACGAGCACCGTGCGGCCGGTCACCGGGTGCGCGGGGCGGAGCCCTTCGGCCTCCAGGTCGCCCAGCAGCGTACGGGCGTCCAGCCGGGTCCAGCCCAGGTGGTACGAGTAGAAGAATCCGGCACCCATGGACGCCCACCCCCATCGCTCTGCATCGCGGCGGCGTCGTGGTCGGCGACCCCCGGCACCTGTGAGCGTACTGAGCTGCGGCCGGGGCTGCGTGGGCCCACGGGCCCACGGCCGGCCCCAAGCGGAACGGCCGCCGCACTCCGCCGCAACACCACCTCCGTCGACCGCACTTGGGCCCGGCTTTGGGACCGGGGGCCCGGGCGGGCGCACCTTTTCGGCCGTACGCTCTCAGCCGTCGGGCAACACGCGCGGGGTCGAGGAGAGGTGCACCGTGAGCGGTGGCGGGGGCTGGGGAGACCGGAGCGCGGGCCACATACCGCCGGGGCGCCACGGCCTCGCGGGGCCGGGGTCCGCACGCCACGGCCAACAGGGCAGCCGCTTCTTCGCGTTGACCCGAAGCTGGGTGATCGGCGGCCTCGTCTATCTCGCCCTCGGGTTCGTCATGAGCCGGGTCCTGGTCGAACTGCTCGGCACCGAGGAGCGGTTGGAGGCCTTCGGCTGGCGGCTGGCCCTGCTCCACCTGCCCGCCCTAGTCGTGACCCTGCTGACGGTCCTGGCCGCCGCCCGGATCCTCCCCGACGAGCACCGCGAGTCCTCCCGCACCCTGTATCTGCTCGCCGCCCTGGCCGTACCGCTGGCCGGCCTGGTGTACGGCTTCGTCGTCGCCGGGGAGGTCGTCGGCATCGAGGGCGTCCTCATGCCGGCCGTCTCACTGGCGGCCGGCGCGGCGTCGGGGGTGGCGGTCGACCGGCTGCTGGAGGAGCGCGCCACCCGGACCCCGGAGCCGCCCCGGTACTCGTACAACTGGCGGGACGGCGGCGCGACCGCGATGGAGTACCTGGGGCTCGTCGTCCTCGTCACCATGCTGATCGGCGCGATGGCGATGGCCGGCGTCGGCGGGAAGATCGGCGACCGGCTGCGGTGCGCGATCAGCTCGCTGGCCGGTGGCGGCGGATCCTGCTCCTCCGGCGGCCAGGACCCGGAGGCGAAGCCGAAGACCGACGCGGACTACGAGCCC
This sequence comes from Streptomyces sp. SID14515, assembly GCF_010548505.1. NCBI lineage: Bacteria > Bacillati > Actinomycetota > Actinomycetes > Kitasatosporales > Streptomycetaceae > Streptomyces > Streptomyces sp. SID14515. The sequence goes on from NZ_JAAGMH010000147.1 coordinate 83,835, forward strand.
AAGATGTGCCAGGTCTCCACCATCTCGGACACGGCGGGCGGCAAGGTCAAGATCGGCTGGTTCGAGTGGGGCGAGGAGTACGGCTTCCAGCAGAAGGTCTCGCAGGCGAGCACCGATGTGAACGGCGACGGGAAGGTCGACGGCGACGACAAGGTCGTCTCCATGACGTTCACCGACGCCGCCTCCGCCGGGGCCACCGCCAGCACGCCAGGTGTGAAGCTCGGCAGCCTCGGCAAGGCGGATGTCGACATCGGCGGCGGCATCAAGATCACCAACGGTGACACCTGGATCTTCTCCAGCGAGGAGGAGGCGCAGAAGATGCGGGACGACATCGAGGAAATGAAGATGTGGGAGACCTCCACCAAGCACAGCGGCGCCTACGGAGGCGGCTGGTACTCCGCGATGAAGTGGGCGGAGAAGAAGGAGGACATCGAGAAGAAGATCGGCGACAAGAAGATCTCCTACTCGACCGTCGGCCTCAACGCCTACGCGGACGGCGGCCTCTCGATCAAGGGCGGCGACGAGGACGAACTCGGCGCCAAACTGGGCGGCAAGGCGAAGTTCTCGCCCGAGGTGACGATCACCAAGGACGACGTGAACGGCAACGAGTCGTACACGTACACCGCCAAGCTCGAACTGGAGGGCAAGGTCGGCGGGAACGTGGGCCCGGTCAAGGGGACCGTGGGCGGCAAGCAGAACCGTACCGGCGCGATCACCGTCACCCGCGACCAGAAGACCGGGAAGATCGTCCGCATCGACATGACGCAGACGGTGGAGAGCGGTTCGACCTCCGGCAAGGTCGAGGTCGGCGGCGACAACGGCGAGAGCGGCCAGGACAAGCGCGGCGGCAAGGGCAGCGCCTCCGACTCCTCGGGCGGGACCGGCATCGACGTGGTGACGAACTCGATCGTCTTCGGCAAGGACACGGACGCGGCGACCGAGGCGAACCGGGCCGTCGCCGAACAGTGGCTGGGCGGCTCGGGCGACAACACCGCCCCGTTCGAGTACCTCTTCGGCGACCACGGCATGGAGAACCGCCCGGAGGGCAACGACCCCTTCCAGCAGCTGATGTTCGAGGACGGGCTGTCCAGCAGCATGCGGTACACCGGCGAGAGCGACGCCCAGGAGTTCGGCTTCGAGATCTCCCTCGGGATGAGCCTCGGGTTCTCCCTCTCCACGGAGCAGAAGAAGGAGTCGCTGACGGACGCGGAGTTCCTCGGGGCCCCGCAGGGCGACCGGCGCACGTATCTTCCGTACAGCTACTGCGCCAACTGAACGGGCGGTGACAGAGACGATGAGTACCAGCACGCGGAAGACGCGGAGTACGCAGAGCGCGCAGGGCATGCGGAGCACGGACGGCACGTGGAGCGCGCGGAAGGCCCGGCGGCGGGTGACCGCCGCCGCGGTGGCCGTCGCGGCAGCGGCCGTGCTGCTGGCCGGATGCGGCGGCGACGAGGACACCGCCTCCGTGCCGGAGGGCTGGGGCACGCTGGACACCGGCAGTCTGCGCGTCGGCTATCCGAAGAGCGAGGGGTACGCGGAACAGCCGGCGGGCGAGCGGGCCAAGGCCAACGCGGCGGTCGCGCTCAAGGAGGAGGACGGCATCCGGACCGGCATGGTCTCGGTCCAGCTGGACTTCGCCACGGGCGTGCACGACGCGGCCGGGGCAGCGGCGGCGGCGGGCGCGGGCATCGGGATGAGCTCCACCCGCAAGGCCACGGAGGACGTACGCCTCGCGGGCCCGGAAAGCGCAGGCGAGGCGCGCGAGGCCCGCCGGATCGACTACGACTTCACGGCGGACGGTCAGGAGGACACCCCGAACGCGGGGACTCCGATGACCGGGGTCCTGGTCGCGGGCGTGGACTCGAAGGGCGTTCCGTTCGTGGTGCGCCTGAACGCGGTGAAGGACGCGGTCGGCACGGAGGACCTGGACGCGTTCGTGGGGTCGATCACGGTGAAGTGAGGCCCGGGAAGCGATTGTTGCGACGCATTGTTGTCACCGCAGTCCTTCCGCCGCCTTCCTCCAGGAGACCCCGCCATGGCAGAGCCGAAGATCGGCGCCCTCGTGTTCGACGTGCTCGGCACACTCGTCGACGAACCCGCCGGACTCCGGGCCGGCATCCGCGCCCTCGACCCGTCCTTGGACGCCCCCGGCACCGAACGGCTGCTGGTGCTGTGGCAGCGGCACATCGAGCGTGAGCAGCGCCGGATCCTCGACGGCGACCGGCCCTACCTCCCCAGCGACGCCCTCGACCGCGAGGCCGCCGGGCTCGTCGCGGAGGCGGCCGGGGTGGAGGACCCGGCGGCCGTGGAGGCGCTGGCCGGTTCGGCCCGCCGCCTCCCGCCGTGGCCCGACACCGTGGCGGGGCTCGCCCGGCTCGCCGACCGCTTCCCGCTGATCGGTCTCTCCAACGCGAGCCGGACGGCGCTGCTGGAACTGAACGCCCACGCCGGACTGCGCTGGCACCAGGCCCTGTCCGCCGAGGACGCCCGCGCCTACAAGCCGGACCCGGCGGTCTACCGGCTGGCCGTCACCGTCGCCGGGCAGCCGCCGGAGCGCCTGCTGATGGTCGCCGCCCACGCCTGGGACCTGCGCGGCGCGCAGGCGCTGGGCCTGCGTACGGCCTATGTGGCCCGCCCGGTCGGCGACCCGCCCACGGCCTCGGACCGGTTCGACCTGTACGCGGAGGACCTGGCGGACCTGGCGGGGCAGCTGGAGCTCTCCCCGGGCGTATGAGGTCACTCCGGGGCGGTCAGCCCGCCTCGCCGCTCCGGTGGAGGGCTTCCAGGGCGGCCAGTTCGTCGTCGGACAGCCGCAGGGCTCCGGCGGCGACGTTGGCGGCAAGGTGGTCCGGGTTGCCGGTGCCCGGGATGGCGAGCACATGGGGCCCGCGGTGCAGCGTCCAGGCCAGCCGGACCTGTGCCGTGCTCGCGCCGTGCGCGCGGGCGACGGTGAGCAGCGCATCGGCATCGGTGTCCGCGTCCGGGGAGGCGCCCGCCTCGCGCCCGGCGCCCGCGATGGAGTAGAAGGGCACGAAGGCGATGCCCTGCTCACCGCAGTCCCGCAGGAACGCGTCCTGGTCCGGCGGCGAGCCGAGCCCGTACTTGTTCTGCACACAGACCACCGGTGCGATGGCGCGGGCTTCGGCTAGCTGCGCGGGGCCGACGTTGGAGACGCCGAGGTGACGGATCAGCCCGGCCTCGCGCAGTTCGGCCAGCGCGCCGAATCGCTCGGCGATCGAATCGGTGCCCACGATGCGCAGGTTCACCACGTCGAGGTGGTCGCGGCCGAGCTGGCGGAGGTTCTCCTCGACCTGCCCGCGCAACTGCCCCGGCGTGGCGTGGTTCTGCCACCGGCCCGAGGGGTCGCGGCCGGGCCCGACCTTGGTGGTGATGACCAGGTCGTCGGGGTAGGGCGCCAGCGCGCTGTTGATCAGCTCGTTGGCGGAGCGGAGCCGCGAGAAGTAGAACGCGGCGGTGTCGATGTGGTTCACGCCGAGTTCGCGGGCGCGGCGCAGCACCCGTATCGCCCGGTCCCGGTCGCCCGGCACCGCGTCGACGTCGAACGCCTGCCCCTGCTGCGGCAACCGCATCGTCCCGAACCCGACGCGGTTGACCACGAGGTCGCCGAGGGTCCAGGTGCCGGACGCCGCCGCGGTGATCGTCTCTGAAGTCATACCTGGATGATCTCCGAGCGGCGGCGGTCCCGACAATGATTCCGTCACGCCGCGAACGTCGGAGATTCCGTCACGCCGCGAGCGTCGGAATCGGCCGGCCCCGGACCGTACGCAGGCGCCCTGCACCGGACCGTACGCAGGCCCCTACACCGGCTCCGGCATCTGGAAGCCGCCGATCCGCCGCTCCAGCAGTTCGGCCAGCCGCAGCGGGGTGCGGTCCTCGAACATCGGACCGATGATCTGCACGCCCACCGGCAGCCCCTCGGGCGACCGGCCCGTCGGTACGGCGGTGGAGGGCAGGCCGGGCATGGTGGCCAGACCGGCCCAGACGAGCTGGTCGAAGTACGGGACCTCGACGCCGTCGATGTCGATCCGGCGCGCCATCGGGTCCGGGTGGTGGTCGTGCGGGAACGCGGGGGTGGGCGTGATGGGGCACACCACGGCGTCGAAGTCGGCGAAGAACTGCCGCCAGGCGTGGCGGTGCAGCTCACGGAGGGTGTTCACGGCCATCCAGTCGTGGTGGCTGAACACCATGGCGCGCAGCCGCGCCGCGTCGAGGCTCGGGTCGTCGGCGCTCAGCCCGGCGGCGCGGGCCCGCAGGAGCTCGTACGACTCGACGGGGAAGCTCGCGACGGAGCCGGAGAACAGCAACTGCGTGTAGAGCGTGGCGGCTTCGGCCAGATCGGGCAGCAGCGGACTGTGCCTCTCGACGCGGGCGCCGCCGTCGGCGAGGGCGTCGGCCACCCGGCCCACGCCCGCCCGCACGGCGGCCCCGGTCGGCAGATATGGATGCTCGTCGAGCACCAGGACCCGGAAGTCACCGAGCCGCTCGTGGCGCGCGGGCGGCAGCGCCACCTCGTGCGCCACCCCGTACGTGAGCGGGTCAGGTCCGGCCATCACGTCGAGGAGGAGCGCGAGGTCACGGGCGCTGCGCGCCATCGGCCCGACGACGGCGAGGTCGGGCTCGTACGGCAACGCGGGCGTATGGGGCGGGACCATGCCCCGGCCCGCCACCAGCCCGAGGGTCGGCTTGTGCGCGTAGACACCGCAGAAGTGTGCGGGCGTGCGCAGCGAACCGGCGAGGTCGGATCCGATGGACAGCGCGCCGAACCCGGAGGCCAGCGCCGCCGCCGATCCGCCGGACGACCCGCCCGACGTACGGCCGTGATTCCAGGGGTTGTTGGTGGTGCCGTGGATCTCGTTGAAGGTCTGGATGTCCTGCAGCCCCAGGGGCACGTTGGTCTTGCCGAGCACCACCGCGCCCGCGGCCTTGAGCCGTGACACCTGCACCGCGTCCTCGGCGGGCAGGTGGTTCCGGTGCTCGGGGATGCCCCAGGTCGTGGGCAGCCCGGCGATGTCGTAGGACTCCTTCACCGTCACCGGTATGCCGAGCAACGGCCGGTCCTCACCACGGGCACGCGCCCGGTCGGCGGCGCGGGCGGCGGTCCGGGCCCGGTCGAAGTCGGGCACGCAGACGGAGTTGATCGCCTTGTCGTCCCGCTCGATGCGGGCGATCGCGTCGTCGGTCAGTTCTGCCGAGGTCACTTCACCGGCGCGCAGGGCAGCCGCGAGTTCTTCGGCCGTCGCATGGTTCAACGTCATGCGAGCGAACGTATGCGCCTCCGGGAGAGGGCAGGAAATGCTGATTCCCGCAATGGTGAAGCGGGCCCCGGAGTTCTCTTTCGCAGCTTCACTGGCGTGGACGCAGTGGGCAGCTGAGGGGAAGGACGCGTTCGGTGAGTCGGCCGGTGAGGAGGGCGTCGGTGACGACCACCTCCGCCAGCCAGTCCGCCGCGGTCAGTCGGTCCACCAGCTCCGGCAGGTCGCCGGGGTCGACGGCGCACCAGGAGGCGAGGGCTTCCAGCTCGACGCCCCGGCCCTGGGGCCCCAGTCGGCCGTCGGCCTCGGCCCCGGTGGCCAGGGCCAGGGCGAGCAGCCGCGCCTCGGCCCCGGTCTTGGCCTTGCGGAGCTTCTTCTCCCCGACGACTCTCTGGGCCCATCCGCTGAGCCTGGGCCGCATCTTCTTGCCGAACGTGAACGGGCCCGGGTCGCCGTCGTCGGGCGTCAGCGACGGCACGCTGATCCGGGTGGGGCACTCCGGGCGGGAGGCGATCAGTTCTTCGACGGTCCCGGCGATGCTCAGCCAGCCGCTCTCCACCAGCTGACCCACCAGCTGCTCGGGGTCCCGCAGGGGCAGCCCCTTGAGGTCCTGCCCGACGAGGTTGCCGACCCCGGACTGTGCGGTGCGCAGCGTCAGCATCACCACCAGCAGGCGGGCATCCGGGCCCGGCAGGGGTGCGTGGTCGGCCACATGCGCGAGGACGGCCCGTGCGTGGTCCCACTGCGCGGACGCGGTCAGCAGCCGTGCCACGGCCGGCCCTTCGCCGTCCGGAGCCTGGCCGATGCGGTGCAGATGCTGGAGCCGGACGGTGGCGGAGGCCTGCTCGGCCCGTTGGGCGTCGAGGCGCAGTGCGGTGTCACCGGTGGCTTCGGCCCAGGCGAAGAAGGCCTTCGCCTTACGGGCGTGGAGGTCGGCGAGCACCGCGAGGTCGGGTTCGGCGCGCTGCTGGTAGGCGCGGAAGAGTTCACCGAGTTCGGTGAGCTCGTCGCGCAGTGCGATGGGCCGCAGTTCGTGCGGGACGAAGCGCTGCGCGATCCTCCCGCGCCGGCCGCGCTGCCGCGTCGGCCGGGCGGGCCGGGGGGCCGGCACCGAGTACGGGGCGGTGGCACCGGAGGCGATGTGCGAGAAGTGCGGGCCGACGAACGAAACGGCCGACGCGGGAGCGGTGGTCGACGACGCGGGTCCGGCGGTCGGCGACGCGGCTGCGGTGGTCGGGGCGACCGGTCCGGCGGCCGGGGCCGGTGCGGCGGCCGAGGCCGGTGCGGCGGTCGACGACGC